>JAGOUK010000041.1 GCA_018061225.1 Candidatus Omnitrophota bacterium
CGCATACCCGCGTCGAAGGACCACTCCGGCGTCAGCCGCACCGTGCCGTAAGCGTACAGATTGAACGCGTCTTTATCAATCTCGCGGGCGGTCACGTCGGAGTCCTTGCGGAATGCGGCGTGCTCGGCGTAGCCGCTCAGCGTCAGCACGTCCGACACTTTCCAATCGGCCGCCAGCCGCTGTGATTGAAGCGCTCCCAAGTCGGACGCGGCATCCGCCGCGAAGAACGGATCGCCAAAAATCGTGTCCCCCGGCCCATTCGCCGTATCAATCTGGTTTAAAAAATAAAAGAGGCCTTTTACTTTAAGAGCTTTGCTGACCGGTACCGTGAAGGATCCGTTCCATCCTTCCATGTTGGAGGGGTAATGCTCGGCCTTGTGGATCGACATGAGGTCATAATTTTCTTCGGCGAGTTGATACTGCGCTTTAGCTTCCCAACCGTCGGGCCACTTCAGGGAGATGCCGGCGGCCCAAGCCAATCCATTATGGGATCCCGCCAAATCGCGTGAATGATCCGACCCGGCGATCACGGCATACGGCCGAACAACCTCATTCCAACGGACCGAAGTATCCACCGCCCAAAGGGTCTCTGTTTCATTCAAACCGCTGACCGGCGTCAAACCCTCGTTGTACACGGCGGTCACACCGACATTGGCCGGACCCAGGTCGGTTGCAACCCTGCCGCCGTACGCGTCCCGTTCCAGATCGACCAGCGGCGTCGGGTCGGTCGCGGCCGTGAACAATTCCAAATGAACGTGCTGATCTTCCACGTAGCGCGTATCCCAGATGAAGTCGACGCCCCGCACTGGATGCCGGCCGGAGAGAATTCGCCGGTCTTCCTTCGAAAAAAAGCTTTCCATCGTGATCGGCACTCGCCAGATCAGCGACCCGAGCTTGAGCTCATTCATGTCCTTGCGGGCGAACTCCGGCTGCGCGGCGGGATCCAAGGTTCCGCCCGTAAATTGCCAATCCGTGATCTCGTCACCGCCCTTCAAAAAAACCTGATACAAATCCGCGTCAAAGTGCGGCGCTTCCAACGCGCCGCTCTCGCGCTCAAAGTCGCCCCAAGGCAAAGTCGGTCCAAACACCCGCCCCACAGCCCGATCTCCCGCCAGCGCATAAAATTCCGCTTCTATCCCGACGGTGATGTCATTCCAGGGCATGATTAAACCCACGTTGGTGTTCGTGGTTAGGGCCTCCCCATCCGTGAGTGGGTAGGCGGAGGCGGTCGTGATCCCGGAACCGTTGATCCGAGTCTGTTTGCCGCCCAGCCCGTACTCATACAAAGTCATGTCGTAGGTATAGGGTAGATTGCGGACGGATGCTCCCGGACCACTCAGTTCGTTCACGACTCCTATCGTCTCTGACCGCACCGTCACCCGCGGCTGAGTGTTAGGCGCGGCTGCCGGGTCGGCGGCCTGGGCAATGGCCGGGGATGTGCATAGCAGTATCACCGCAGCGTGTCCCGCAAGGCGCGGGCCCAGTCGCCTCATGAAGGCATCGCCTCCGAACGGGCAAGCCCGCGGGCCTCGGCCTGACCTTGGCGGGCGTAATCAATCGCTTCCGCGAGAATCCGCGCCGCTTCCTGAGGAGCATGGAAGCCCATGGAATTTTCGGCAGAAATGTAATCCAGACGAAACTGCGCTTTGCGCTGAAGCGCGAAGACTCCCTTGAGGTCTTCATCAGTGGCGCCGCGCTCACGCGCGAGTTTGACCTCGTCAAAAAGCGCCAAGAGCGCTTGTTCGCCGCGGTCGAGCAACAGCTTGGTCTTGTCCTGAATCGACGTCACGCGTTCGATCATCTCCTGTTCGCTAAAGTGGTGACATTGCAGGCAGGCACGGCTCACATTGAGCAGAGGCGACCGGACATGGTGGTCGGTCACTTTGGACGCGCCGACACGCGTGTAGGGCATGTGGCAATCCGCACAGGAAACACCGCTCTTGGCATGCACGCCCTGATTCCAGAGTTCAAATTCCGGATGCTGGGCCTTGAGCACTCCGGCGCCGGTTTCCTTCGAGATAAAGTCGTTGTGCCCGACCTCGTCGTAGTAGGCCTCGGCGTCCTCAACCTTGAGCCCCTTGTGCCAGGGATAAGTGAGAAGTTTTTCATCGCCCTTAAAGTAATACTCTACGTGGCATTGCCCGCAGACGAATGTTCTCATCTCCTGCCGGGTCGCCATTTTGTTAGGATCGTAATTTTTGATGCCCTCTTTTTCTTTCACGAGCTTAATCGCGTTCAAGAAGCCCGGCCGAGTGACGCGCAAGTCCATCGTCTTGGGATCATGACAATCCGAACAAGTGATGGGATGCTTGGCAAGTTTCCAGGCTTCCTGGAGCGGCATTTGGTTGACCTTGGCGAACCCCTTCTGCAGATCCCCCTCCCCTTGCCCTTCATAGATCTGTTTCATCCCGCCGGCATGACAGTGCATGCACGCACCGGGCTGTTTGAACAGCTTGGTCCGCTCGGTCTCCTGTTGGTCTTGCAGCATGTACGCGTGGCCCCGCTCCTCCCGATAATCCACACCAAACGCGTAACCGTCAAAGATGCGCTTCCAGGCCGGATCCTCTTCCAAATGAGAAAAAGCCTCACTCCCCCCGTGTCTCGTGCGCTCCGTATCGACGGTTTTGATGTAGCCGTCGTACTGGTGAGGAAAGTTGTGACTCCAGTCCTTGGGATCAATGTTCGACTCATCCAACGGCGTCGTGTGGATCTCGGCGACCTTTCCTTCGATCTTGCGCTCGACGATGTTCATGAGCAGCATGACCACGCCGCCGGTGATAATGGCGGTTACGATGATCGCGGTCAGGTGCGGGATCCGGTGTTTCATACGGGGTCATCTCCTGTTGATTTAAAAAAATTCTTAGTTCGCCTGTCTTGTGCCGGCTTCAATCCAGACTCATATGCCCCACGGAACGGTGGCAGGTCGTGCATCGGGGCGGATTCTTCACATCCTTCGCCCAGTTATGACCGACAATCCCGCTCACCATGTTGTCGTGGCAGTGAATGCAGTTGTTCTGAAGCTCATGCAAATTGGACTTGCGGATCCGGATCGGCTCCTTGAAGTTCTGGAGTGTGAACGCCTTGGAATGATTCCACCCGTTCTCCGCCTTGACCAGGTACTTCCGCGGAAAATCGTGCGGGATATGGCAGTCATTGCAGGCCGCCGCTTTGCGGTGGCTGGATTTGATCCACGAATCATAGTGCTCCGACATCACGTGACAGTTCATGCAGGCCTTGGGATCGTTCGACAGATAGGACAGGCCTTTGGCGTAATCGAAGGTGTAATACCCGACCCCGACGAGTACACCGATCGCGACGCAGACGACAATCTCGATCTTGAGTAATTTTTTCATTCCGGGGGCGGCTGGGCCAGGTCAGCGTCCGCGGGCGCCGGTCGCTCCGGACCGGTTCACGAAACTCCCGGCAAGAGGACCGGAGCCCGCCGCCTCTAGGATCGCCGCTTCCTCAGGGGTGATCCACTTCATCGCGATCTTGCCCGTGTAACCGTCGATCAAAACAATCTTGAAGTGATGACCCTTGAGCCGGATCACCTCATCCAGATTGAACTCACCCTGTGGGACCGAAGCCCCGGAGCCTGCATCAGCTGTCATATGGCACCACCTTTAAAATATTTAAGAACGACGCCCATCATAGAGTAGATAGACCGGCAGTACTGTGACAAGAGTCACACCACGCGAGGTTTATAAATCAAATAGAGCCCAGGAGGGCAGTGAGAAAATCTTAGATCAGTTTCTGCAGCGCCGGCCGGTCGATAAGAAAGATTCGGCGGGGTCCGGTCGCGATGAGCTTGGACCGCCGAAGAGAACTGAGCTGACGGGCGACGGTTTCGCGGGCGGCGCCAATGTCGCGTGCGATTTCCTCCTGTGAGATGCGCACCGTCCATCGGCCGTCACGCGCTTCGTCGGGCGCGGCTGTTTTGAGCAGGCGGCGGATCAGACGCGCGCGGGAATCGTTGAGGGCCAAATCCTCCACCAAAGTTCCGAGCGACCGGAGCTTGCCGGCTAGATGGCGGTTGAGTGCCTTGGAGGCTTCATGGTTCTTATCGATCCATGCGGCAAATTTATCCCGGGGCATGAACCAGACCACGCAAGCGGTGAGCGCCTCAGCGTACGAGGCGCATTGAGTCCCCTCATCTCCGGGGTGACAGGCGCAGGATTCACCGGCCTTGAGCGTGTCGATGGTCTGCTCGCGGCCGCAGGCCGAACCACGCTTAACCCGAACTCTGCCCGAACGCACAAAAAATACTTTAAGACACGCGTCTCCCGGCGTAAAAATCGTATCGCCCGGCTCAAAGTGCTTTTCGGTCATCTGCCGGCTGACGGTCTCAAGTTCGGATGGGGATAGCCCCGCGAAGATCTCTATGGATTTGATGGATACGGCCATCTCTGATGATGCCACATCCGAGCCCGCAGTACAAATACCCTCCGATGATCGCTTCACCTTAGACGGCGGACGCATCTTGAAGCCTTTTAGGTTGATAGCTGCAGAATGGGTCTGATGCCATCATGTCTCCGGTCATCGCGTACGCGCGGGCGCGCGATCCGCCGCAGATATTCTTGTATTCACAAAGGCCGCATTTGCCTTTAAGACCCGCGTAATCCCGGATGCCGCGAAAAAGCGGTGAATGGCGGTACAACTCACCCAGATCCGCTGTCTTCACGTTTCCCGCCGTCAGCGGCAAGAATCCGCTCGGCCACACTTCGCCCGTGTGCGACACAAACACAAAGCCCTTCCCGTCGTTCACGCCAAAGGCCGCGCGCTCAGGCCGCCGATTGCCCGCGGCTCCCCGCTGCAACAGCACGCGCCGGTAATGCGGCGCTTCCGTGGACTTGATATCAAACGGCGCGCGCTCCGCGAGATCCGCCATTTGATGAAAAACTTTTTCATACTCCTCCGCGCTGATCTCATCGTCCAGCTTACCCCGTCCCACCGGCACCAAAAAGAAAACCGACCACAACACGATCGGGAGCGTGAGCATCAGCTCCGCCATCCGGCCGAAGTCATCCAAGTTGTAGCGCGTGACCGTGGTGTTGATCTGGGAGGGCAGGCCCGCTTCGGCGGCCCAACGGATGATGTTGAGCGTCCATTCGTAGGAACCGTCGACCCGGCGGAAGCTGTCGTGGATCTCCGGGGTCGAGCCGTCGAGACTCACGGCCAGCCGCGCGAGACCGGCGGCTTTGAGCGCACGCACGCGGTCGGCCGTCATCTCGGGCGTCCCGCTCGGCGTCAGCGCGATATGAAGTCCCCGCCCCGTCCCGTAACGGACGATATCGAGAATATCGGGACGGCGCATCGGATCCCCGCCGGTGAGAACGACCAGCGGCGCTTCCGTGGCCGCGATCTGATCCATCAGCGCGAAGGCCTGTTCGGTGCTGAGCTCGGCGGGATCGCGGCGGTCGATCGCTTCGGCGCGGCAATGCAGGCATTTGAGCGCGCAGGAACGGGTCGTTTCCCAGATCACCAGATAGGGCTTCTGATCAAAATCAATTTTTTGATGTTTCATCGTTTTTCCTTTTGCCCTCTTCGGGCTCTTCTTCGATCAAAATTCGATATGCGGGCGTGGTGGTGTCGTCAAATTGTCCGGTCCGGACCGCCCAGATATAAGCGGTCAAAAAACCACCGGCGATCACGAGCGCGATCGGAAGCAGCAGGCGGATGATCTCCATATTTTTATCGCTTCCTTCCGGCCGGCGCGGGGCGGCGGATCATGGCGTAGGTAACCGCGAGCACTGTGACCGAACTCACCGGCATCGCGACCGCCGCGACCAATGGATGAACGTGACCTGCGAGGGCAAGCCACATGCCGG
Source organism: Candidatus Omnitrophota bacterium (assembly GCA_018061225.1). Classification (GTDB taxonomy): domain Bacteria; phylum Omnitrophota; class Gorgyraeia; order 2-02-FULL-51-18; family JAGOUK01; genus JAGOUK01. The sequence continues at coordinate 5,829 of JAGOUK010000041.1, forward strand.
CGATGTTGTAAATCAGCGAAAGTCCCAGCGCCCAGCGCACTGCCGCCGCGGTCCTCCGCGCAATGGCTGTGAGATCCGCGATCGCCCCGATACCCGGAATCGCCAAATAGGCGTCCGCGCATTGAAGACTCGCTTCAATACTCCCCTGCACCGCGACGGACACCCATGCCTCCGACATCGCGGCGGCATCATTGGCGCCGTCGCCGGCAAAGAGACTCTTTGGCGTGTTTTGGATGATGTCTCGTTTGTCCTCAGGACTCATCCGCGCCCGCACATCGTCCAATCCGAGGTCGCGGCCGACGGCCGCTGCGGGCGCTTCGCGGTCTCCGGTGAGAAGGGTGACCGCGCGGTATTGCCGCCTGAGGAGGGCGACGGCCGCTGCGGAATCTTCGCGGATGCGGTCGCCGAGCTGAATCCGCACGGCGAGATCGCCGTTATGAAAAATCCCGACCGCGCTCTGTATGGTTTTTTCATCCGACGCTTGTTCCACGAGGGCAATCCCCCGTATTTCAAAGAAACTTTCTCCCACGCGGCCCGACACGCCGACACCGAAGTTTTCTTGACGGTCGAGAACGGTGAGTCCGGCCGCGCTCCCGCCCGCGGTCGGCGCGCCCCCCTCTTCGGCGAGCAGTTTGCGCGCGTGGCCGCAGACCGCATGCGCGATCGGGTGCTGGGATGCTTCTTCGAGCGCAAGGGCTTCGCCGGCCAAAGAAGAAACTCCGCTCACGATGGTCCACGAGGTCACGTCAAACCTGCCGTGCGTCACCGTTCCTGTCTTGTCCAAAAAAAGATGTTCCGCTTTGGCGATTTTTTCGAGTGTTTCCGGGTCCTTGAGCAAAATCCCGGCGGCGCCGTACTCCGCGGCGGCAAGCCGGTATGCCAGCGGCGTCACGAGCGCCAGCGCGCAGGGACACGCGATGATGATCATTGCCAGCGCCCGGTCAAAACTCTGACCCAACCCGAGGCCGCCGCCAAACCAGAAGAGTCCCGCGGCCGCGGCCATCACCGCCGCGAGATAAAACTTGGCCGCCAGATCGGCCGTCCGCACAGCGGGCGGCTTGGGCGCCAAAAGAACCTCCTTGAGGAGACGGCCGATGCGGGTCCTCGCGCCCGAGGCAGCCGCGCGGATGAGAAGGTCCGGTCCCACGTTGACGGTCCCGGCATAAACGGCTGATCCGACCGCGACCGCAACGGGAAGCGACTCTCCGCTAAGCATATGAACATCGGCAAAGCCGCTTCCTTCCGCGACCTCTCCGTCCACCGCGATGGTCTGACCGCGCGGCGCGCGCACGAGATCACCGGCCGCGATCTGGTCGGCGGGCACGGCGCGGACTTCCCCGCTGACTCCATCCTGCCGCAAGGCGCTGGCCGGGATCAAAAATGCCCCGATCCCGCCATGCGAGGCCGCCTTGCGCTGCACCGTCCGAACCAAGTAGCGAGCCCCGCTCAGAAGAAAAATAAATGACGCCAAAGAATCAAAGTAAACACCGCCCGACCCCGCCGCCAGATGCGCGTAGCTGGCAATCGAACCGATCAGAATAGCTCCGGAGACCGGCAGGTCGATATGGATCTGCCGCGCTCGCAGCGAGAACCAAGCGCTGCGATAAAAAGGCCACGCGCAATAAGTGCCGAGCGGAAGGTACAGCAGTCCCGAAAGTCTTAAAAAAGTCTGACGCAGACCGTCCTGCGCGCCGCCGTACACCGACACGAAAAAGATCATGATATTCATCATGCAAAAGGCGGCAATGCCGATGCGCAGTAATTCGCGGCGGTCATCGCTTTTTTGCAGACGGACCGTCTGCCGGTCTTCGAAGACGGGATGCGGCTTGTACCCGAGCCGGTCGATGCCGCCGGCCGCGGCCGCAAAGGATCCGCCTTCCGCGAGCGTGACGCGCAGCACGCGGGACCCGAGATCCATGCGCGCTTCGGCGACATCGGGAATCACTGTTCCCAAGCGCTCCAAAAGCCAAAGACAGGCGACGCAATGAACCCCCTCCACAAAAAAATCCATCGTGCCGCGGCTCCGGCCGTACGCGTATTTTTCGATGACGGCCGCATCGTCGAGGTAGCCAAATTGAACCGTGCCGGGAGACGCGGGAGAGGCCTGACCCAAGGAGGCGGAATTTTTTTTGAGGGCGTAGTAGCGGTCAAGGCTGCATCCGGTGATGATAGCGTGAACGGTGCGGCAGCCCTCGCAGCAAAAGGCGGTGTCAGCCGCGCTTTGGAGCCGTTCGTATTTGCCCGGACATGCAAGACCGCAATGCGTGCAGGACCATTGGAAGCAGGGAGCGGCGGCGGCCGGCGCGCGGGACACGATTAGATCAGGGGCGGCCGGTGTCATGGCCTCGCCGGCAGGTAGCGCAGGATGAGCGGTAGTATCCCCGCCGTCATCAGTAGAACGGCTGAAACTTTGGGGGCAAACGCTCCCGTGATCCGCGCGATCCCGCGGATGATCCAGCCTGACAGGGCCAGCGCGGGCAGCGTGCCGGCCCAAAAGAACAGCATCAGCCAGGAGCCGCGCGCCGCGTCGGCGGTGGAAAGCGACGCGAGCACAAATCCATAAAGCCATCCGCACGGCAGAAAAATTGACAAAAATCCAATCGCCGCCGCGTAACCTGAGGTCCGGAACGGCGCGGAATCGCCGATGATACCTCGATGAATCCAGCGGCTCACCCACGCCGATCCGGGCAGTTCAAAATGCCACGCGCCTTTTCTCCATGCCGTGACTCCGATCCACACAAAGCTTAGCCCCACCGCCCACGCCAGCGCGGCTGAACCCCAGTCGGGCAAACGCGCGACGGTGCGGCCGCCGATCCACCCCGACAACGCGCCGAGGATCAGATAACCGGCCAGACGCCCCGTGTGATACAGCGCCTGATCCAGGGAGGTCTTGGCGGCCGCGGAGACCAGACCGCCGCACATCAGAGCGCAATGACCGCTCCCCGCCAGACTGGCCGCCAACACCGCCGATGGGATGAGAGCACCCGCCCACCCTGAGAGATGACAATGCATCAACTGGTCTCCGGGCCGACCAGCGGCACCCGCTTCATTCCGCGGTACCGTTCGCGGTCGTCTGACTTTCCGACGATACGAAGCTCGACAGTTCGGTCTGATCCTCCCGTGAAACCCCGGGGAAAGGTCACGAAGAGATCCGCGCGCACGGACATGCCGGCCGCGACCGGCAGCGGCGTCTGGGGTGTCACGGCGCTCAAACCTTGGGCTTTGAGTTTATCGGAGAGATCAAAAGTGACGTCGACGCCAAAGGTGTTCTGATTGCGGACATTGACCTTGTAATGATTGATGACAAAGGCCCCGTCATTCACGATCTGATACGGTGTTTCGCTGGAGCGGACGACGTTGACCTTCACGAGGGCCCGCTG
>JAGOUK010000042.1 GCA_018061225.1 Candidatus Omnitrophota bacterium
TGATGACCTTGAGCGCGCTCACGGTGTTCCGTCCGGCCGGGATGCCGCCGGAGGAGCTGACGCTTTTTAAATCGATCATCATTTATTGCTTCGCGATGTCGCTGGTGGTGACGGGGTTTTTTCATTACCCGTTCACGCGCTACCTGGCGGATCGGCTGTTCGGCCGCGAGGAAGAGTCCGTGCTCCCGGTTTTCAACACGGCGGCCGTTTTGGTGCTGGCGACGCAGGCCCTGGTCGCGGTCGCGTTTTTTATGTCGACGGGACTGACCCCGGCCCTCAAATTCTTGTCGGTGATGACGGCGGTGACGCTGGCGCTGGTGTGGATCGTGATGATTTTTTTGACCACGCTCAAGGATTACGGCGCGATCGTGTGGTGTTATTTTGCGGGTTCGGTTGCGAGCGTGATCTTGTCGATTTTTTTGGGCGGCCGCGCGGGGCTGGCGGGCTACCTGGCGGGATACTGGGCCGGGCAGCTGTTGACCGCGTTCTTGTGGATGGGACGGCTGCACATCGAATTTAGTTCGGAGCGGCTGTTCGAGTGGGAGTCCGCCCGGTATCTCCAGAAGCACTTCAAGCTCGCCCTCGTGGGACTTTTTTATAATCTGGGCGTCTGGGCGGACAAGGCGATGTTTTGGTTTTCTCCCAGAGGCGAGGAGATTGTTCCGGGTTTGCGCATCTTCACGATGTACGACAGTGCGTCGTTTTTTGCCTACCTCACCGTCATCCCGGCGTTGTCGGTGTTCATGATCAAAGTGGAAACAGATTTTTATATCGAATACCGCCGCTACTTTGAGCGCATTCTGCAGAAGGAACCGTACAGCGCGATCCAAAAAGCGCGCGAGGGAATGGCGCAGGCGCTTCGCACCAGCATCACGGCGCTGCTCGGGATACAGGGCACGGTGACCACGCTCGCTGTCCTCTTTGCCGTGCCCTGCGCGGCGATCCTGCGCATGCCGCCCGAAATTGTTCCGATCTTCAAAGTGCTTTGCCTGGGCTCATTTTTGAACGCGGCGTATCTGATCGTTTGCGTGCTGATCCTGTACTTTGATTTTCAGGGGACGGCGCTGATCGCTTCGGTGATCTTTTTTGCCGGGAATACGCTGTTCACGGCGATGACGGTGCCGGCCGGCGAAATGTATTATGGATTCGGCTACACGGCGGGCTGTTGGCTGGCGCTGTTGGCGGCTTATTTTTTATTGGACCGGCGGCTGGCCCGGCTCGAATATCACACCTTCACTTCACAACGCGTGGGAGGACCCAAAGATGAAACGCTTGTCTGAGAATATTTTGCAGGGCAGTGCCGCCAGGTTTTGGAGGGGCAGGAAGTGCGTCGTTACCGGAGGAGCGGGTTTTATCGGCTCGCATCTCGTCTGCGAATTGGTCCGGCTCGGCGCGCGCGTCACCGTGGTGGACGACCTGAGCACGGGCAAGCGGTCCAATCTGGCCGGAGCGCCGGGCGTGCGGCTGATTCGGGCGGACATCAACGGGTCCGGCGTGATGCAAAAGGCGCTGGCGGGGTCCGACACCGTGTTCCATCTGGCCGCGGTCGCGTCGGTGCAACAGTCGATCGAGGATCCGATCGGCACGCATGAGGTCAACGCGACGGGCGCGTTAAGAGTTTTTGCGGAAGCGGCGAAGGCGGGCGCGCGCAAAGTCGTGTACGCTTCCTCCGCCGCCGTGTACGGAGACGCCGACGCGTCCCGGCCGCTGCGTGAGGAAGACGCCGGGACGACGCTGTCGTTTTATGCCGAGCACAAGGCGCTCAACGAGCGGTACGCCAGGCTCTGCGGCAAGATGTATGGACTGAGGACCGCTGGACTTCGCTTCTTCAACGTCTACGGTCCGCGCCAGGATCCATCGTCGCCGTATTCCGGGGTCATCTCAATTTTTACCAGTAAAATGGCGGCGGGGGAGACACCGCTGATCTTTGGTGACGGCGGTCAGACCCGGGACTTTGTGTTTGTGGCGGATGTCGTGCAGGCGCTGTTGCTGGCCGCGGGCTTGGAACGGTCCACGGGCCGCGTGTACAATGTTGCTTCGGGGCGGCCCATGAGCGTCAATCAGCTGGCCGCGCGCATCGCGGCCGTTTTGGAAAAAAATATTAAACCGCTGCACAAACCCGCGCGCGCGGGCGATATCCGGCACTCGCAGGCGTCGATCGCGCGGATCACGCGCGAACTCGGTTACCGTCCCCGGGTGAAGTCGGAAGACGGTTTGCGGATCACTGTCGAATGGGCGAAAGGCTCTATCAAAGGAATGAAGCGTGGCAAAAAATAATTTAGTCCGGGGCAAAAGCAACAGCGTTCTCTTTGCCGGCCGCGACGGCGTTTATGAAAAGCTCGCGCCGGTCTTCGAGGCGATCAATATCCATTGGGACCGCGCTCGTGATGTCAAAAGTCTGACCTCAAAGGCCAGGGGCGCGGGGCTGGTGATCTGGGACGCGGGCGGCCCCTGGGGCGAGAGCGGTCAGGTCCGCGCCTACTCGGCGCTCGGCCGTTCTAAGACACCTTTTGCTGTTTATTCGTCCGACAAATCCATCGCCGCGATTCAGGAAGCGCGCCGATACGGCGCGTCCGAATACCTCTTTGACGACTTCAACCAACGCGAAATGATTCTCAGGGTTCAAGCGCTTTTAAAAAATAAATACCGCATCGCCTGTCTCGGCGGCGGCACGGGACTTTTCACGCTGCTCTCCGGCATCAAGTCGATCCCCAACACTCTGGTAACTTCCATTGTCTCCATGGCGGATGACGGCGGGTCTTCCGGGATTCTGAGGTCCGAGTTTGGAATTTTGCCGCCGGGTGATGTGCGCCGGAGTCTCGTTGCGCTCTCTAATGCGCCTGAGTTGATGAACCGCGTGCTCAATTACCGGTTTGATAAGGGGAAAGGACTGAGCGGCCACAGCTTTGGGAATCTTTTTTTGGCGGCCTTGTCGGATATGGAAGGCTCAATGACCGAAGCGGTGCGCAAGCTCGGAGATATCCTGAACGTTCAGGGGATCGTGCTCCCTATCACGGGTCAATCATCGCGGCTGGGAGCTGTGTTTGAGGACGGCACTCGCGTAGTTGGAGAAAGCCGCATCGATCTTTGTAAGGGGCGATCGGGGGATTTGCGCATCGCCAAGATTTTTATCACGCCCGAACCGCAGGCTTCTGTCGAGGCGCTTTCGGCCATTCTCTTCGCGGACTTGGTCCTCATTGGTCCGGGCGATCTCTACACCAGCGTCATCGCCGATCTGATCGTGAAAGACGTGCGGGAAGCGATTCACACGACGCGGGCGGTGAGGGTGTATGTGTCCAATCTCATGACCAAGCCGGGTGAAACGGCCGGATATGATCTGACAGACCATGTCCGAGAAATTCTTAAATATTTGAACGCCGACGCGTTGGATGCGGTGTTGGGCTCCTCAACAGGAGTGACTGCCAAGATGGCCCGCGTTTATGCCAAAAAGGGTCAAGCTCCCGTGATATCCGGAAATATCCGGGCGCTGGCCAAGGACACCCGGGCCGCCATTTTGCTGCGTGATCTGGCCAGTGACACACAATTGGTCCGGCATGACCCGGACAAGCTTCGCCGCGCGGTGCGCGAGATCATGCGCCGCAAGAAAGGCGGGTCCCGTGTTTCGTGATCAAGTTGGAGTATTGAAGCGGGCGCTCATCGGTGTTGTTCTGGGTCTGGGCGCGCCTGTCGGTTATTTTATGCTGCTAGCCATTCACGCGGAGCATCATGGTCATGATCCGCATCATTTTTGCTGGCATCTGATTTCCGAGCGTCTGCCGCTGTTTTTGTATCTCACGGTTCCCACCATCTTCGTGTTCGCCGCGTTTGGCGTGTACACCGCGATCAAAGAGCGGCAGGTTCAAAAACAGAAGGAGCAGATGGAAGCTTTTTTGCAGATCGCCGCGCATGACATCAAGTCGCCATTATCCGTGATCCGCGAAGGCGTTAACATGATCAGAGAAGAAAGCGCCCTATCGGGATTGCCCAAAATACTTTTGGATACTTCAGCGCGTCAGGCCGAGATCATGCACGAACTTGTGACCGAGCTTCTGGATATCCATCGGATGGAAAGCGGCAAAAGCGCCGAAGAAATTGAACTCATCGAGATCAAAGATGTTCTCCGCCGCGCCGTGGAAGAAATGACTCCCCAGCTGCAAAAAAAGCAGGGGACTGTCCGTTGGGAAGGGGATCTCCGGACCGCGGCCGTTGAAGTTAATGTGTTCCGGATGCGCCAGGTGATCCGCAATCTATTAGGCAATGCGATCCGTTACATGCCCGAAGGCAGCGCGATCGTGATTCGACTGGAAGCGGCCCCCAAAGACACGGTCCGGGTGCATATTGATAATTCAGGGCCCTGTATCCCGCAGGAAAAACTCAAGACCATTTTTGACAAATTCACCCAAAGCTCGATCCGCGATCACAAGCTGGGTCACGGCCTGGGACTGGTGATCTGCAAAAATATCATCCAGAGCTTCAAAGGGCGAATCTGGGCTTCGAACCTACATCCTCAGGGCGCCTCCTTTAGTTTTGAGCTCCCGCTCGCAAAGCGATCCTCCCGCCAGCGATAATCACCGCCCTGCTTCGGTCTAACAAAATGTGACTTGAGTCACAGTATTTGCACCCGCCCTCCTTTAACATAATCGCTTCGATCCTTCTGTGATCTTCAGGCCATGATTTTTCATTATCGGAGCAAGCATGGAAAATTCTGATTCGACCGCAAGCGCCCCCTTAGAACGGTTTTCTTACGACGACACAACCGTCAAACACTTTGCCCTGGCCACGATGATCTGGGGGGCGGTAGCGATGCTGGTGGGAGTGATCATTGCCCTGCAGCTGGCCAATTATAAATTCAACCTGTTCGACCTTCCGTGGCTCAGCTTCGGGCGCCTGCGACCGCTTCACACCAACGCGGCCATCTTCGCGTTCGCGGGGAACGCGATCTTCGCGGGGGTGTACCACTCCTCGCAAAGGCTCCTGAAGACGCGGATCTATTCGAACTTCCTGAGCGCGCTGCACTTCTGGGGCTGGCAGCTCATCATCGTGTCGGCCGCGCTGACCCTTCCGCTGGGCATCACCACCGGCAAGGAATACGCCGAGCTGGAATGGCCGATCGATATCATGATCACGGTGGTGTGGGTGGCCTTCGCCGTCAACTTCTTCGGCATGCTGTTCCGCCGCCGCGAACGTCATCTGTATGTGGCGCTTTGGTTCTACATCGCGTCCATAGTGACCGTCGCGGTGCTGCATATCGTGAACTCGATCGCGATCCCGGTGGGGCTGTTCAAGAGTTATCCCGTCTACGCGGGCGTGCAGGACGCGCTGGTGCAATGGTGGTACGGTCACAACGCAGTCGCGTTCTTTTTGACCACGCCTTTTCTCGGGCTCATGTACTACTATCTGCCCAAGGCGGTGAACCGTCCGATCTACAGTTACCGGCTGTCGATCATTCACTTCTGGGCGCTGGTGTTCATCTATATCTGGACCGGCCCGCATCATTTGCTGCATTCGGCCATGCCGGATTGGGCGCAGACGGTCGGAATGGTCTTCAGCATCGTGCTCCTGGCGCCGAGCTGGGGCGGCATGATCAACGGGCTCCTCACACTGCGCGGAGCCTGGGACCGCGTGCGGCGCGAACCCATCCTCAAATTCCTGGTCGCTTCGATCACGTTCTACGGCATGGCGACCTTCGAAGGTCCGCTGCTGTCGATCAAGTCCGTCAACGCGCTCGCGCACTTCACCGACTGGATCGTCGGTCACGTCCATTCGGGGGTGCTGGGGTGGAACGGCTTCATGATCGCGGCAATGCTGTACTACTTGGTTCCGAGACTCTGGAACTCCAAGCTTTACAGTGACAAGTTGGCCAACCTGCACTTCTGGCTGGGGACCGCCGGTATCGTGCTCTACATGACCTCCATGTGGGCGGCGGGCGTCACCCAGGGACTCATGTGGCGGGCTGTGGAAGGGGTGAGGCTGGTCTATCCGGACTTTGTCGAGACCGTGACCCGCATCGCGCCCCTGTACTGGGTGCGTGTCGCCGGCGGCGTGCTCTACCTGACCGGATACCTGGTCATGCTCTTCAATCTTTTTAAGACGATCTCGCTCGGAAAGCCTCAGCCGGAACCGGTTTACACGGCTCCCAGGCTCATGCCCTTCAAGGCCGACCGCAAAGGACACCGTCTGGTCGAGGGACTGCCCGCGCTGATGATCGTGCTGGTCGTGATCAGCGTGCTGGTCGGTTCCGTGATCGAGATCCTGCCCACGCTGTTGGCGCACCGGTACTATGTTCCCAAGGCTGCCGGCCGCGCGCCTTATACGGCACTGCAGCTGGCGGGCCGCGATATCTATATCCGGGAAGGCTGCTACACGTGTCACTCTCAGATGGTGCGTTCGCTGCCCGAGGACATTCTGCGTTACGGGGAGCGGTCGAAGCCGGAGGAATTCATCTACGACCACCCCTTCCAGTGGGGGTCGCGCCGCATCGGTCCGGACCTGGCGAGAGTCGGCGGCAAATATCCTGATTCGTGGCATTACTACCACATGAAGGACCCGCGGAAGATCACGCCGAATTCCATCATGCCGGCGTATCCGGAGCTTTTTACGCACAAGATCGATTACGGGATCATGGCCAAAAAAGCGCGGGTGATGAAGTCATTCGGGGCGCCGTATTCCTATCTTCAGCTCCGTGACGCCGCGCTGGACGCGGAGCGGCAGGCCGCGGCCATCGCCGAAGACCTCAAAGCTCAAGGAGCCTCGGAAGAGCTGAAGGACAAGGAGATCCTGGCCGTGATCGCCTACCTGCAGACGCTCAAGCCCATGGAGGAAAAACGTTGAAGGAACTCATTCTCGCTCAATACACGTTGATCCCGCTCAATTGCGCCGCGCTGCTGATTTTTTTGGCGATCTTCGCGGGCTCGGTCCTGTGGGTGTACCGCCGGTCGGGCAGGAGTTATTACAAGTACATGGAATCGCTTCCGCTTAAGGATGAGGAATAATATGAGCCACTCCGCGCCTGATGACAACAACGTACCGGTTTTTCCAGGAGAAAAGCTGCTCGATCACAACTACGACGGCATCCAGGAGCTCGACAACCCATTGCCCGCCTGGTGGGTGTGGCTGTTCTACGCGACGTTCGTCTTCGGGGTCGTGTACTTCGTGGTGTTCATCTTCTTTGTGAAGCCTGCCGGTGAACGCGCCGATCTCCGCGTGGCTCAGATGCGTCAGATCAGCTCGCCCGAAGGAGCGGCCGGCGCCTCCGGCGCGGCCGGGTCCGCGGCCGGCGCGCAGGGTGCCGGTCCCGGCGGGAGCGCAGGCGCACCCGTCTTCACCGAAGATGATACGACGCGGGCGGCCGGTAAACTGGTCTTTGACGCCAAATGCGCGGTGTGTCATGCGCCGGACGGCGGCGGTCTTATCGGCCCGAACATGACGGATAATTACTGGCTGCACGGGAAGGGGACTTTGAATGATATGTACAACGTGATCGTGGACGGCGTCCCCGAAAAAGGCATGATCGCCTGGGGTCCGCTGCTCACCGAAGATGAAATTCGCGCGGTCACCGTCTATCTCAAAACTCTTCAAGGGACAACGCCGGCCAGTCCCAAGGCGCCCCAGGGCGAACCGGTGTAACATGACCCCCGGACGGGAACTTCCCGAAGACCGTCTGGGGACAACCGCGGCTGACGGCTCGCGGGTGTATCTTTTTCCGGCGGAGGTGCGCGGCCGATTCCGCCGCCTCCGCTCCCGAGTTTACGACCTGCTGTTGCTGATTTTTTTGGCGATGCCCTGGATCCGCGTGAACGGATCGCCGATCCTGCTTCTTGATATTCCCCACCGCAAGTTCCATATCTTCGGCCTCACCTTTTGGGGGCACGACGCTCCGATGATCTTCCTGGTCATCGCCGGATTCGTGGTCACGATCGGCTTCATCACAGCGGTGTTCGGCCGCGGCTGGTGCGGTTGGGCCTGCCCGCAGACGGTGTTCATCGATCGGGTTTACGCGCGCATCGAGCGCTGGGTTGATGGAGATTCGGTCGCGCAAAGGCGGCTGGATGCTGCGCCGATGAGCGTGAGCAAGGCCTGGAAGCGGGCGTTCAAATGGACGCTGTTCCTGGCGGCATCCCTGGTAGTGACGCACAGCTTTTTGGCCTATTTCGTCGGCACTGACCGAATCTTCGAAATGGTGACGCGCCCGCCGTCCGAAAATTGGGCCTCCTTCATGGTGATCGTGGTGACGACCGCCATCATACTTTTTGACTTTGGCTGGTTCCGTGAACAATTCTGTGTGATCGCCTGTCCCTATGGACGTTTTCAGTCGGTGCTCATGGATCCGCACAGTCTCATCGTCGCGTATGACGCCAAGCGCGGTGAGCCTCGTCTGGAAAAGGGGATGGATCGGAACAAGGCCGGTGATTGCGTCAGCTGCACCCGTTGTGTGCAGGTGTGTCCGACCGGGATCGACATCCGCCGCGGCGTGCAGATGGAATGCATCGCGTGCACAGCCTGCATCGATGCGTGTGATGAAGTGATGGTCAAAGTCGGTAAACCCAAAGGGCTGATCCGCTACGATACCGAATCACGTCTCGAGGGAGGGAAGGTCCAGGTTCTTAGGGGCAGGACGGTGATCTATGCCGCAGCGATCCTGATAGCCGCGGCGGCACTGGCCGTGGTGGTCACGCAGCGGGCCCTCGTGAAGGTCAACGTCGTCCGCTCCGGCGAAACACCGTATCAGATCGTGAATGACGGGGCCTTTGTCATCAATCATTACAAGGTCAATGTCCGTAATCAGAACACCTTCGACGTGGACGTCACCTTCGATCTTTCCGACAAGCTCAAGGGTCAGGGGCTGAGCGCCGTGACACCCCAGACGCCGCTGCCGGTCGCGGCCGGCATGTCCGTGCGCGCGGATCTCTTCGTGACCTTTCCCCGGGGCTTCACGGGAGGATCAGACCGAACTGTCGAGCTTCGTATCGTCGGAAAGTCGGACGGCCGCGAACGGTACCGCGGAATGAAGCGGGTGCCGCTGGTCGGCCCGGAGACCAGTTGATGCATTGTCATCTCTCAGGGTGGGCGGGTGCTCTTATCCCATCGGCGGTGTTGGCGGCCAGTCTGGCGGGGAGCGGTCATTGCGCTCTGATGTGCGGCGGTCTGGTCTCCGCGGCCGCCAAGACCTCCCTGGATC
>JAGOUK010000043.1 GCA_018061225.1 Candidatus Omnitrophota bacterium
ACGTACAAGGCTCCCGGCCAGGTCGTCGACGCCACTTACAAGGCCCCAGGCCAAGTGGTCGATGCGACCGCCAAGACCTCAGGCGGCGTGATCGAATCGATTAAGGACTTCTTCGCCAAGCTCTGGCCGAAGAACTAAGAATACAGGCCTTCCGGAACCGCCTCTTGGGGCGGGCCGGCATCCCGCCAAGCAAACCCACAGGGCTGTTTGGCGGGTTTTCTTTTAGCCGGAAAGGTTGAATGAATTACGACTATGTTGTCATAGGAGGAGGGGTGGTTGGCCTCTCGATCGCGCGGGAACTTAAGCGATCACAGACGAGCGCCCGCGTTGTCATCCTCGAGAAGGAAAAGAGCTTCGGGGAACATGCCAGTACGCGGAATAGCGGCGTGCTACATGCCGGGTTTTATTACACCGCGGACAGCCTCAAAGCCCGCTTCACCCGCGCCGGAAACGAGGCGTTGACCGCCTACTGCCGAGAACGAAACATTCCCGTCAACGCGTGCGGCAAGCTTGTGGTCGCCCGCGGCCCGGAAGATCTCCCGGCGATGGACGAGTTGCTTTTGCGGGGTCGTGCCAACGGTGTCCTGTTGGAATCCGTGACGGCGGCGCAGGCCGAGGAGCTGGAACCGAGGGTTAAAACATTCGAGAGGGCTTTGTTTTCGCCGACGACGAGCTCGGTGGATCCGAATCGCGTGTTGGCGGCCATGACGGATGACGCGAGACGTGAGGGGATTGAGTTGAGGGCGGAGGAGGCCTACCAGGGCCTGGCCCGTGATGGTCGGGTGCGGACCTCGCGCGGGGTCTTGTCGGCAGGCTATGTCGTCAATTGCGCGGGGTTGTATGCAGACCGGGTGGCGCGTGACTTTGGGTTTAGTCAAAACTACCGCATCCTGCCGTTCAAGGGCTTGTATCTGTACTCCAATGAACCGGCCGGTGCCTTCCGCCGCCATATTTATCCGGTGCCTGATCTGCGGAATCCATTTTTGGGCGTTCACTTTACCCTCACGGCGGAAGGCCGTGTCAAGATCGGGCCGACGGCCATACCGGCGTTTTGGCGCGAGCAGTATAACTGGACAGGCCGTTTTAAGGCCGGAGAGTTTGGAGAAACGTTGTTCCGCCACGCGGGGCTTTTGGCCGGTTCGAGCTTTGACTTTAGGGGCTTGGCGCTTCGCGAGATCGTCAAGTACTCACGTAAGGTGATGTCCCGCCTCGCGTCCGAACTTGCCGAGGGAGTGGACCCCGCCGACTACCGCCGCTGGGGACGCCCGGGGATACGGGCGCAGCTCTTTAGACTCAGCGACCGCAAGCTTGAGATGGACTTTGTGATCGAGGGAGACAAGCGGTCGTTGCATGTGCTGAACGCTGTTTCGCCCGGCTTTACCTGCTCCATTCCGTTCGCCGAGCATGTGGTCGGAGAGATCCATAGGCGGCTGTGCTAGAATTCGTTGCAAGATGACACAATTTTATTTGCCCACTCCAACATGGCCGGCTCCGGGTCTAACCGTCCGGCTTGACGGTGATGAAGCCAAGCATGCGCGGGACGCCTATCGGCTGACGGCCGGGGATGAGATTCGGATTTTTGACGGTAAGGGCAAGGCATCGGTCGGGACTATTTCTGAAGCCGCTAAATCCGGACTGGAGATTCGCATCGATCGAGCGCTTGATCCCGACCCCGTGTTTCCGGTGCAGCTGGACCTGGGACAGGCTCTGATGCCCAATCAAACCATGGATGATGTGATGCGGCAGGCGACGGAGCTGGGCGTGTCCCGTGTCTGGCCCATTGCCTGCGAACGGAGCATTGTGAAGCTGGACGCCGCCAAACGCCTCGCCAAGCTTGAGCACTGGCGAAAAACGTCTCTGGCGGCCTGCAAGCAATGCGATCGCAACACGCTGCCGGAGATCATGCCGGTGATCGGCGCGGATGATCTGGTTGGGCGGTTCAATGAGTTTGGAGCGGTGCTGACCGCCTGCCCTCAAAAGCCGGAAGGGGAGCTTGGTCTTTGGATATCCGACAAACCCCTCGATCCGGCCCGCATTTTGCTGCTGATTGGTCCTGAGGGCGACTTCAGCCCCGATGAGATCGCCCGCTTTAGCGCAAACGGCAGCCGAATTGTCTCACTAGGACCTCTTATCCTCAAAAGCGACACCGCCGCAGCCTCCGCCATCTCTGTCCTTCAGTACCTGATTCGCTCGATTTAGAGCGCTTCACCCGACTCATTTTTGATTTTTGTCAATAGCCCGCAAAGGGACTATTCTCTCTCGTAAAACCGCTTCCGGAGCGGTGTTTTGTCAAGCCCCCATGGCATAAAGTTTTTTGTGTACTAACCCTTGAAGTCCCGGGGGGCGTCATGTATACTTCGGTATCTCTAATTACATATCATCCGCGGTTTGATCAATTTTTTCTAACTAGGACAGATAAAACTTCATGGACCAGGTCATTCAAAAAGTGAGCGACTTTTTACAGACGCTCAGCTGGGTCGATTATGTTATCGCCGCCGGCATCGCGCGCGGCATCTTTGTCGGTTACAAGTCCGGCGGATTCGTTGAGCTCGTTCGGTACCTGAATCTGGGGCTGACCCTGGCGCTTCTCATTGCTTTTACGCCGACGTTGGCGGCCTATGTGCAAACCAACACGCTGCTCAGCGAGGATCTTTCTCAAAAAGTCGTGATCGTTCTGGTCGGGCTGATTGCCTATATGCTGTTTCGCACCATCTTTAGCCTGATCCTCAAGTTTGCGTCGATGGACAACAACTGGGTGATGAAAGTCATCGGCGTGCTGCTCGGCGCCTTCCGTTGGGCCATCCTCCTCAGCTTCGCGCTCTACGCGGTCAACTCCCTGCAGTTGGTCGTGGTCGGTAAGGATGTTCTCGAGAAGTCCCGCTGGGGTTCGGCCATCGGACCCATTGCTCCGAATGTGGTTGAGTTCGCGTCGGGCATCGTCCCGCGAGCGACACTGAACCTGAAGTAACCCGGAGGGCTTCTATGATCCCTCAAAATATTCTGGATCAGATCCAGGATCGCAGCGACATCGTCGAAGTGATTCAGCGGGCCGTGCCGCTCAAACGCGCGGGACGGGGTTTTTCGGCCCCTTGCCCGTTTCACTCCGAAAAGACGCCGTCGTTCACGGTGAGTCCGGACAAACAGATATTTCACTGCTTCGGCTGCGGCGCGGGCGGCAATGTCTTCACCTTCGTGATGAAGTACGACAAGCTGACCTTCCCCGAAGCGGTTCGCCAACTCGCGCAGAGCGCGGGAGTGCTGCTGCCGGAAGATGAGGAGTTCCGCAAGAAGGAAGACTCCCGGCAGCCTTTGTACGCGGCGGTTCAGTCGGCGACGGAATTTTTTAGAAGCGAATTGACCAAAACGGCGGCCGACGCGCCGGTCCGCAAATACATCGCAAAGCGGCGGTTGACGGATGAGGCTCTTTCTAAGTTTAAGATCGGCTACTCGCCCGAAGCGTGGGACTCGCTGCTGAAGACGCTAGCCCGGGATCACGGCGTCGAGACTTTGACGCGCGCGGGACTTTTGCTCGAGCGCGAGAACAAGTCCGGGCATTACGACCGGTTCCGCAACCGGATGATGTTTCCGATCACGGACCTCAGGGGCCGGGTGATCGGGTTCGGGGCGCGGGTGCTGGACGATTCTCTGCCCAAGTACGTGAACTCTCCGGAATCGGAGATTTATCACAAGGGAAGAGTGCTTTACGGTTTTTATGAAGGCCTGGACGCGATTCGGCGCGAAAACCGCGTGCTCCTGGTCGAAGGTTACATGGATGTCATTGGATGTCACGCGGCCGGAGTAGAGATCGCGGCGGCGGCTTCGGGCACCTCGCTCACGACAGATCAGATACGAGCGCTGAAGCGCTTCACGTCCAATGTGACGGTTTTGTTTGACGCCGATAAGGCGGGTGAAGCGGCGACCTTAAGAGGACTGGACCTCCTGGTCGAAGAAAATTGCACGGTCAATGTCGCGACGCTGACCGACGGACACGACCCAGATTCTTTTGTCAGAGAGTTTGGCGCCGAAAAGTTTAGAGAATCGGTGGATGCGGCCGTACCGCTCTTTGATTACAAGTATCAGCTCCTGGCCCGGAGGCATGATGCCAGACAGGTTGAGGGCAAGGTGAGGATCGCCGCGGAGATGCTCTCGACCATCCGCCGCATCCCGAACGAGATCACCAAGCACGGCTATCTTTCGGAATTGTCTCGTCGGCTGGGGATTTCGGAAGACGCGCTGAAGGTGGAGCTGGCGAAGGCATCGACGTCGCCGAGGCCGGTCGAGCTGTCGCAGCCGGATCAGAAGGCCGCCGCGGCCGCGAAGGCGAGAGGCCCGGTGCGGACGCTCGAAAAGCAGCTCCTGGGATTCTTGATGCACTCGGCCAAGTACTGGCAGACGGGAGTGGATCGGCTGACGCTGGAAGACTTCGCGCATAATGACGCGCGTGTGTTGGCCAAAATGATCTTTGAAGCGTCGGACTGGCAGGAGATCGAAGAAAAAAGAATTTTGAACACGGTTCAGGATCAAGAAACCGTGAAGCTCCTGGTGAGCCAGGCGGCGCACGAAGTCGAGATCCTGGACGACACCGACCGCGCCTTTGCCCAGTGCCTGCAGTCACTGGAAGGCGAGAAAAAGGAACAGATGCTGCAGCGGCTGCGCCGCGAAATGGCTGAAGCCGAAAAAGCCCGCGATACGGAACGGCTCAAAGTTTTGCAAATTGAGTATGTAAGACACACAAGAAAAGGGAGACCCAATGGCACCGAAGTCCAAACGCAATCCTAAACACATCCCCTCGAAGACGCTTAAGATCAAGCAGAGCCCCGCGCCGGCCGCTAAGGCGAAGGCACCCAAGATGAGCAAGGCTTCGGAGGCCGAACAGGCGCGCCTGATCGCCAAGGCCAAAGGCCGCGCCGCGCGCAAGCGGAACGATGACTTGAAGGACAAGCTCAAGGACGAGGTGGAGGAGACTCCCGAAGAGATCGAGGCGGCCATGAAGACCGCGACGGACATGCCTGTTGAAGAAGGCGACAAAGAAACCGCCGCCGCAGAGCCTGCCGCCGCACCGATGAACGAGAAACTGCTCGCGCTCGGTAAGCAGAAGGGCTACCTGACTTTTGATGATTTGAACGAGATCCTGCCCGAGAACGTTTCGAGCCCCGAGGCGATCGACGACGTGTTGGCGGGTCTGGTCGACCATAATATTGAAGTGGTGGATTCGGACGAAGAGGGCAAGGAGCTCGTGGACCAGGAAAAGGATGAGCGCGCCGAGTCCGGCGAGTCCGAGGCCAAGGCCACCAAGCGCGCCGAGAGATCCGAGAAGAAGGCTGATTCGCCCCGCAGTGAGCAGGTGGACGATCCGGTGCGCCTCTACCTCAAGCAGATGGGTCAGATCCCGCTCTTGAAGCGCGACGAAGAACTTGAGTTGGCGAAGCGCATCGAGGCGGCCGAGATCGAGTTTAAGAGCGCGGTGCTGGGACTCCATTGCGCCCGTAAGTATGTCGTGAACATCCTCAATGACATCTGCAACAATGAAGTGCCGCATGACGAGTACATCAAGGAAGACTTCCGTGTCCGTGATGATGTCGCGCGCACGCTCAAGCGCCTCAACTCAAATCTGCGTAAACTCAGGAATGCCAAGCGCGCAGATGACATGATCGAACTCATGCTGGACTGCAAGCTCACAACTTCGACGGTTGAGGAGTTCTTGAAGGATATCCAGAAAAAAGTCTACGAGTTTGACCGCGCTCCGAGAGACCTGGCCCGCGCCCGCTCCCGCAAGGATTCGGCGAAGGTGAAGGAAGTGCTCGAGCGTCAGAAAGCGACTCCCAAGGAGCTGGATGAACCTCTCAAGACCGTCAAGGACAAGCTGAAGGTCGCCGGCAAGAAAGACTTTGTCTACAACAAGGCAAAGAAAGAACTCGTCGCGGCCAATCTGCGCCTCGTGGTTTCGATCGCCAAGAAGTACACCAACCGCGGCCTCTCGTTCCTGGATCTGATCCAGGAAGGGAATATCGGTCTCATGAAGGCCGTCGATAAGTTTGAGTACAAGCGCGGTTATAAGTTCTCGACGTACGCCACTTGGTGGATCCGTCAGGCTGTGACCCGCTCGATCGCCGATCAGGCCCGCACCATCCGCATCCCGGTGCATATGACCGAGACCATCAACAAGCTGGTCCGTATTTCGCGCGCGCTGGTCCAGAAGAACGGCGAAGAGCCGACTCCGGAAGAAATCGGCCGCCACATGCGCATGGGCGTCAGCAAGGTCCGCGGGATTCTCAAGATCGCGCAGGAGCCGATTTCGCTTCAGACTCCGATCGGGGATGACGGCGACACGAGCTTTGGCGACTTCATCGAGGATAAGAACGCGGTCTCCCCGGCGAACGCGACGACTTACTCGATGCTCAAAGATCATATGGAAGAAGTGCTGGCGACGCTCACCGAGCGTGAGCGTAAGGTCCTTCGGTTCCGCTTCGGTATCGGCGACGGGTATCCCCGGACGCTCGAAGAGGTGGGTTCGATCTTCAATGTCACGCGTGAACGCGTGCGGCAGATCGAAGCGAAGGCTCTCAGAAAGCTGCGCCACCCGACCCGCTCCCGCAAACTCAAGACTTTTCTCGACCTGGGGGTTGGAGAAGAGATCGATTACGCCTAAAGCGTAGCCGATTCGTAGGCGGGGCTCGACCGGTTCGTCCGGACGGGCCCCGCCTTTTTTGTCTAGAGACACTCCCGAAGCGTGTCAATCTATGCTAGAATCTCAATCCGAGTTTATAGGGCCCATAGCTCAGTTGGTTAGAGCAGGTGACTCATAATCACTTGGTCCCTGGTTCAAGTCCAGGTGGGCCCACGGATCATGAACATTCGGGCAATTAGCTCAGTTGGTTAGAGCACATCGTTCACATCGATGGGGTCAGAGGTTCGAGTCCTCTATTGCCCAGATTTAGGATAAATAAATGGCGCACACACTGACGGATCAGATCAAGGTACTCGTCGACCTCCAAAAGATCGACGCGAAGATTTACGAGATCCGCAGGTCGTTGGACGCTTTTCCGGCGCGCAAGAAGACGATCGAGACGCAGTTGGCCGCCGCCAAGGCGCGCTTTGCCGCCGCTGAAGAAAACACCAAGAAGCTGCAGGTTCGTCAGAAAGAGCTCGAGAATGACGCGCTCGCCAAGGAGAATCAGGCCAAGAAGTATCTCCAGCAGCAATCCGCGGTGAAGACGAATCAGGAATACTCCGCGCTCACCAAAGAAATCCAAAACGCCAACGCCGACCGATCCATCATCGAGGACCAAATCCTCAAGCTCATGGAAGAAGTCGAGGCTCAGAAGAAGTCCATCGCGGACGAAAAAGGCATCCTTGCCGAGTCCGAGACAAAGGTTAAGCAGGAGCTCGAAACCATCACCCGCGAAACGGCTTCTATCAACGCCCAGATCGAAGCGCTCAACGCCGAGCGCAAGCAGTATTTGCCTGGTGTGGACGCGGAAGTTCTCGCGCAGTACGGCCGTATCCTGGCCAAACGTGACGGCGTCGCACTGGCCGTCCTTCAGGGCGAATCCTGCGGCGGCTGCGGCCTATCCTTTCCGCCCCAGACCGTGAATGAGATCAAGATGAAAGAGTCGATGATCTTCTGCGAGTCCTGCAGCCGCATCATCTATGAAGCATAACGAGGTTCATATTTTTGTCGACGGGGCATCCCGCGGCAATCCCGGACCGGCTTCCATCGGCGCCCTGATCCTCGACAAAGAGGGCGAAACTCTCAAAACCCTTTCCGAACGCATCGGCATCGCCACCAACAATATTGCCGAATACTTCGCCTTGATCTACGCGCTTCAGGAGGCTGTTGCGATGGGCGCCTCCATCGTCCATGTTAAGACCGACAGTCAGCTTATGGCGCGGCAGTTCACGGGTGAATATGAGACGCGGGAGCCCCACGTCAAGCTGATGCACCGCATTGTGAAGCGTTTGGCGGGGTATTTTGAGCGCTGCACGGTGACGCATATTCCTAGGGAAGAAAACCGAGAGGCCGATCGTCTGGCGGCAAGAGCCGTTGAGGGTGAGTAGCAGAAATATTGTATTTTTGTTAAAAAGTGCTAAACCCTGTCACCTTGAAAAGGGCTCTCTGCTCGGGTATACTGACCTCGTTCCCAATATTTTTAGAAATCATTCGGGTTTAAATTTTTAGGCTCAAGCATTTCTGGATTTAATCACGTTTTTACATCGAGGGTATTATGAAGACTATCAAAACGGCCCGCGCCAAAAGCCCGAAAGCCGACAACAAAGAATACCATGTGGTCAATTACATGGAAGAACTCGTGAACATCACGCTCAAGGGTTTGATCTCGCAACTTCCTGACAAGAGCCGTCCATCCGGCAAGCAGGAGGTCGACGTTCGCGCGCTGGCGCTCAACCGCCTGTGGCCGATGTATGTCACCACGGAAAAGGGTAAAAAATTCGTTCAGCGGGACGTCGTCACCGACAAGATCGACCGTGACGTGACCCGCGAGCTGCGCGCCGCGCTCGAAATCGTTTCGAAGCATCCCGCCGCCAAGAACGCCTAACCGCGACTTTTCGAACAGGCTGTTATAATGGGCCGCATGAAAATGCGGCCCATTTTGCGTTTGTTCACCGGCGCCGCCGGTACGGGAAAAACCTCCCGATGCATCGAGCTTTTTCGTGACCGCATCCTGGCATCCGGCAGCTCGGGCCTCAGCACCTCCTCCTATTTCATCCTTCCCAACAAAGAACACACCGACCGCATCCATGATCTTCTGACACGCGACGAGCGCATTCCGGGGCTGGCGCAGCATCATTTGCTGCCGATCGGAGACTTCATGCGTTTCAAGTGCTGGACGGGGCGCGACCGTGTTGTCTCGCAATTTGAACGGAGATGGCTGGCGCGTCAGGCGCTGGATTCCCGGCCGTGGAGCTGGATGGCCAAAAGCGCGGGCACGGCCGGCATGGCGGAGTGCATGGCCAACTTTTTACGCGAGTGGAAAAGTTCCGGCGCTCAAGGCCGCGGGTTGTCAGAGGTGTTTGCTCGATTGCGGGAAACGGGCAGTGACACCGACAAGGCCTCGGATCTGGAGGGCTTTTGTGAGGCTTATGAAGCGGCGAAGGCCGCCGCCGGATTTAGGGATCCCGAAGACATGGTGGCTGATTTTGCGAGACAAAGCGAGGGG
>JAGOUK010000044.1 GCA_018061225.1 Candidatus Omnitrophota bacterium
TCCGCATCGAGATCGCGCCCCAGGGAACGGCCGCCGAAAAGGTGAGTCAGGAGCTCTTCATCGTGCGTCAGGAGAAGAAAGAAAAGCTTCTCATGCACATTTTGGACGAGCACGCGGGCAGCGTTCTGCTTTTTATCCGCACCAAGCATCAGGCGCGCAAGCTGACCCGTAATCTGAGGGATCAGCGGTTCACCGCCGCGGAGATTCACTCGGAGCGTTCACTGGGTCAGCGCCGTGAAGCGCTCGAGGGCTTCAAAAATGGCCGCTACCGCGTGCTGGTCGCGACCGATATCGCCGCCCGCGGCATCGACGTCAAAGGCATCGAGCTGGTCATCAACTACGACCTCCCCGATGATATGGAAAATTACATTCACCGCATCGGCCGCACCGGCCGCGCCGGCATGACCGGAACCGCCATTTCTTTCGCGACGCCCGATCAGGGCGGGGATGTGAATCAAATTGAGCGCATCATGAAGCGGACGCTCGCGGTTCGCACGCATCCGGAAGTAGAGTCCGACCGCTTTGACCAACGGTCCGGCGGCGGTTCTGGCCGCAGGCCGCAGCGCGGCGGACGTCCGCCTCAGCGCGGGGGTTTTGGCGGACCTCGTCCCAGTTTTGGGTCACAGGGTGGGTCTCGTGGACCTTCTTCGCACGGTGCGCCTCGCGGCGGATCGCAGGGACCTTCGTTTGGCGGAGCTCACAGCTCCTCACATGACGGTCCGCGCGGTGGATCCCATTCCGGGCCCTCAGCAGGCGGGTTTCGTGGTCCACAGCGTGGACCCGGCGGTTTTGGCGGCGGAAGCCGTCCCGGTGGATCGCGCCCTCATCAGGGTTCGGGGGGACCGGGTTCGGGCTTTGGCCCGCGCAGACCGGGCTCCAGACCCGGCGGCGGCAGACCCAGCGGCGGCAGACCCGGACGCAGCTTCTAAAGATCGCTCAATGGTGCAACAATACCTCCCCCGACGTAAAACCCGCTGGGGGAGTATTGTGTTCTTTGCGGTGATTCATACTGCCGCGTTGGTCGCGGCGCCTTGGTACGCGGCGACACAGGGCGTGTCAGTGTTCACGATATGGCTGACAGCCTTGTACGGTCTCGCCACCATTCTCGCGATCAATGTCGGGTATCACCGGCTTTTTTCTCACGCGGCGTTCAAGGCCCACCCCTTTGTCAAGTTTGTGTGCCTTTTCTTTGGCGCCGCGACGTTTCAACAATCCGCTCTCAAGTGGTCCTCTCTCCACCGCCGGCATCATCAGCTCACGGACACCCCGGAAGATCCCTACAACATCAAGTTTGGGTTTTGGTACGCGCA
Source organism: Candidatus Omnitrophota bacterium (assembly GCA_018061225.1). Classification (GTDB taxonomy): domain Bacteria; phylum Omnitrophota; class Gorgyraeia; order 2-02-FULL-51-18; family JAGOUK01; genus JAGOUK01. Next base: position 1,311 of record JAGOUK010000044.1, read on the forward strand.
TATGGGTTGGATCCTGTTTTGGCGCCAGCCCGTCGATTATGCCAATGTGAGAGATCTCCAGAAGGACGGGATGATCGAATTTCAGCATCGGCAATTTCAGTATTGGGCGCTCGGCGCGGGGGTGCTGGTGCCGGTGCTCATCGGCGCCGCGGCCGGGCATGCGCTTGAGGCTTTGATCTTTGCCGTGGGATTGCGGATGACGCTTGTTTTTCACTTCACTTTTTTTATCAATTCTTACGCGCATACTTTTGGTTCGGCCAATTATGACGCCAGGTCCAGTGCCCGAGATCATTGGCTGGGCGCCTTACTCACCAACGGCGAGGGCTATCATAATTTTCATCACGCCTTTCCGGTGGATTACCGGAACGGCATTCGCTGGTACCATTGGGACCCTGCCAAATGGATTATCTTTACCTGTTCCAAAGTAGGATTAGCGTCTGATCTCAAACGAACCACACAACAACGAATACAGGAGGCCCGGCTCCGGGCGATCCGTGACCGGCAGTCCATGACTGCCGATAGCGGCCTATCCGTCGGATAAAGCTGTGGTATAATGCCACCCTTATGGGACACAAAAGTCGTTTTAAAACCAAGCTTCAACAGCTAAATAAGCGTAAGAAAAAGCGCAACAAACTCGCCAAGGCCGGGAAAAAAGTCGACGAACTTTTTGCCAACGGGACTTGGGTTGGTCCGCGCAAAGCTTCTTAAGCATTCCGTTCACCTGGCCCCGTCTTTTTATTCACAGACGGGCCTTTAGGGCACAGGGTGTGTCTCTAAGTTTAAGAGAGTCCACCAATGCCTATTGATCCCCGCACTCCCGTCATCACCGGCATCGGCATCACCAGCCCCTTCGGGCTGGGTAAATCCCATTTTTATAGAGGTATCGCCGAAGGGCGTTCCGTCACTTCAACCGTGAGCCTTTTTTCGCCGGAAGGCTTGAAGAGCCGGGTGGTCGGCGAGGTGAAGGGGCTTGATCCACTCAGCTTGTATGAACCCAAAGAAGCCGCGCGGGTGCCGCGGATCGTGCCGATGGCGGTCTCCGCGTGTAAGGAAGCATTGGCGGATGCGGGCATTGACGCGGCCGCCCTCACGGTCGATGAGAGCCGTCAGATCCAGGTGATTGTCGGTTCCGGGGCCGGCGGGGTCGACTTTGCGGAGCGTCAATACGAACTCTACTATGGCGGCGAGAGCCGGCGGGTGACGCCGTACGCGATCTCTTCCTCATTCGTTGGAATGCTGTCGAGCGAGATCTCCATTTACTTCAAGCTGCGCGGAGCGGCGCATGTTGTGACCACGGGCTGCACCTCATCTACAGACGCAATGGGCTACGCGTCGCGCGCGATACGTCACGGAGATGCCGACATTGTCGTGACGGGAGGCGCCGAGGCCTGTATCACGCATCCTATCTTGGCGGGCTTTGACCGCATGCAAGTGACCTCGACGGCGTTCAACGACACCCCTCATCGGGCGTCGCGGCCATTCAACAAGGATCGGGATGGCTTCGTTCTGGGTGAAGGTGCGTGGATACTGGTCATGGAGAGTTATGAGCGGGCCAAGGCGCGCGGCGCCAAGATGTACGGGTTTGTGAGGGGATACGGTTCGACCTGCGATGCCTACCATCGGGTGCTCATGACCCCCGACGGCGAAGAGTCCTCCCGGGCGATACGGTTGGCGCTGGAATCCGCGAAGCTCGATCCGGCCAAGGTGGATTATGTGAATTTGCACGGAACTTCAACGCAATCCAACGACAAGACCGAGACGCTGGCGGTCAAAAAAGTATTTGGCGAGCGCGCGTATCAGATCCCGATGTCAGCGACCAAGTCCATGATCGGCCATCCGCAGGGAGCTTGCGGCGCGGCCGGCGTATCCGCGGCATTATTGGCGCTGAACCAGGGCATCATTCATCCAACCGCCAATTATGAAGTCCCGGATCCCGAGTGCGACCTGAACTATGTCCCCAACAAGGCCGTGAATCAACCCGTTCAATGGGCGGTCACCAACTGCATCGCCTTCGGCTCGAAGAACTCAGCTTTAGTTTTAGAAAAAGCCGAGTCTCACACCCTCGTTTAATCTCCCCACAAAATAAAAAACCCGCCGCTTTTTAGGCGGCGGGTTAGTTTATCGAGACCGATAAACCGCGCGAAAAGACTACTTCTTGCGGTTCGTCTTGCGGCTCTTGCTGGCGGTCTTGCGGACTGCCTTCTTCTTCTTCGCGGTCTTCGCCTTGGCTTTGTTGGCTTTCTTCTTCATTGCTTCTCCTTGTTTGACGTTAACGAACCTTTTGGTAAATCTCCGAACCCGCCTTGCGGAATTCCTCAGATTTGGCTTCCAGCCCTGCTTTGACAGCTTCTTCTTCCTTGATGCCTTCTTTGGCGGCAAAGTCCCTGACATCCTGAGTGATCTTCATCGAGCAAAAATGCGGACCGCACATGGAGCAGAAGTGAGCCACTTTGGCGGAATCCTGGGGAAGCGTCTCGTCATGAAATGATTTGGCCGTATCAGGATCCAGTGAGAGATTAAATTGATCCTGCCAGCGAAAATCAAAACGAGCGCGCGAAAGAGCGTTGTCCCGGACTTGGGCGCCCGGGTGGCCCTTGGCAAGATCCGCCGCGTGCGCCGCGATCTTGTAGGTGATAACGCCGTCTTTAACGTCTTTTTTGTTTGGAAGCCCCAAATGTTCCTTGGGAGTCACGTAACAAAGCATTGCGCAGCCGTACCAGCCGATCATGGCCGCTCCGATGGCGGAGGTGATGTGATCGTAGCCGGGGGCGATGTCCGTGGTCAGCGGACCAAGCGTATAAAAGGGAGCTTCGAAGCATTCGTCCAGCTGCTTCTCCATGTTGACCTTGATGAGCTGCATGGGGACGTGGCCGGGACCTTCGATCATCACCTGGGCTTCATGCGCCCAGGCCTTCTTGGTCAGCTCGCCCAACGTCGCGAGTTCGCCAAATTGCGCTTCATCGTTCGCGTCCGCGATCGAGCCGGGCCGCAGGCCGTCGCCCAGCGAGAAGGAGACGTCATAAGCCTTCATGATCTCGCAAATTTCGTCAAAATGGGTGTAGGTGAAGTTTTCTTTGTGATGCGCCAGGCACCACTTGGCGTGGATGGATCCGCCTCTCGATACGATGCCGGTCGTGCGCTTAGCGGTGAGGGGAACGTATCTTAAGAGTACCCCGGCATGGATCGTGAAGTAATCCACGCCCTGCTCCGCCTGTTCGATGAGAGTGTCGCGGTAAATCTCCCAGGTGAGCTCCTCAGGTTTGCCGCCGACTTTTTCTAGCGCTTGATAGATGGGAACTGTGCCCACGGGGACGGGGCAGTTGCGGATAATCCATTCGCGGGTCTCGTGGATGTTGCGCCCGGTCGAAAGGTCCATCAGGGTGTCGCCGCCCCAACGGATCGACCAGACCATTTTTTCCACCTCTTCCTCTATAGAGGAAGAAACCGCGGAATTGCCGATATTGGCGTTGATCTTGACGAGGAAGTTGCGCCCGATCGCCATGGGCTCAAGTTCCGTGTGATTGATATTGGAGGGGATGATCGCGCGGCCGCGGGCGACCTCATCCCGGACAAATTCGGGTGTGATGCGCCTCTGCGTGGCGGCACCAAAGGCATTGCCGGGGTGCTGAACGAGAAGGCCTTGGTCTTGGATCTTATCCAGAAGCATATTCTCCCGGATGGAGACGTACTCCATCTCTGGAGTGATGATGCCTTTGCGGGCGTAATGCATTTGGGTGACGGATCCGCCTGATTTGGCGCGGCGGATAACCCTGGATTTGTCAGTTCTGACCGTCTCGGTGTCCGAGCGCTTTTCGATCCAGGACTCACGCGTGCGGGGGAGACCTAATTTTACGTCGATTTTAACTTGGGGGTCCGTGTACGGACCGCTGGTGTCGTAAATGACGACGGGCTCATTCGGCGTTTCGGTGCCGCCGGGAAGCATGGAGCGGCTCGGCGTGGTGTGAACTTTGCGCATCGGCACGCGGATGAACGGATGAAGTTCACCAGAAACAAAAATTTTTTCTGCGTTGGGAAAAGGTTTGAGAGATTCGGTTAGCGGCGCGGCATCCGCGGGCTTGGCGTTTGAGCTCATGGGATTATTCTAGCACAGTGAGACGCGCTTCGATGTGAGGAATCTGTTAAAATGCACGGCAATGATTGACCGAAGTTACGGAATAGTAATCTAAGAGGGGATTTATGCAGCGCAAAAAAGCTTTGATCACCGGCATCACGGGTCAGGACGGGTCGTACCTTGCAGAGCTGCTGCTCTCCAAAGGATACGAGGTCTATGGAATCATCCGACGCTCAAGTTCTTTCAACACCGGCCGGCTGGATGATATTTACCAGGACCCGCACGTGCCGCATGCCCGGCTGCATTTGGTGTACGGAGATCTCAATGACGCCAGTTCGGTGAACAAGATTCTCAGAACCGTCCGGCCGGACGAGATTTATAACCTGGCGGCTCAGAGTCATGTTCGCGTGAGCTTTGATATTCCCGAATACACGGCGGAAGTCACCGCGCTGGGATGTCTCAGGATTCTTGAGGGAATTCGGGAGACCGGAATCAAGGCCAAGTTCTATCAAGCTTCCTCCAGCGAGCTGTTTGGCCGAGCGGCGGCTCCGCAGTCCGAAAAAACTCCGTTTGAGCCGGTGAGTCCTTACGCGGTCGCGAAACTTTTTGCTTATTGGACGACTAAGAACTACCGGGACAGTTACGGGATGTTTGCCTGCAACGGAATTCTTTTTAACCACGAGTCGCCCCGGCGCGGAGAGACCTTTGTGACGCGCAAGATCACGCGTGCGATCGCCCGGATCAAGCACGGCCTGCAGGATCATCTGTACCTGGGTAATCTTGATGCCAAGCGCGACTGGGGGTTTGCCGGAGATTATGTGGAAGCCATGTGGCGGATGCTGCAGGCCAAGAAGCCTCAGGATTATGTCATCGCGACAGGCGAGACCTACTCGGTGAAGGACTTCTTAAAGGAAGCTTTCGGCGCTGCCGGTCTGGATTGGAAAAAATATGTCCGCATCGATAAGCGTTACTTTAGGCCGCTTGAAGTCGACGTGCTCCTGGGTGACGCGCGTAAGGCGCGCCGCGAGCTGCGGTGGAAGCCTAAGGTATCCTTTAAGGGTCTGGTGAAGATGATGCTGGATGCCGATATGAAGTTGGTCTCGGAAGAAGTTCACGGCAAACCGGTCAAGAAGTCCAACCGATAAGTCTCACAAAAAAATCCCCGTCCGCGTTGCTCGTCTGAGCTGTGCGGACGGGGATTTTTTATTTTGATCTAGCCCGCAGCCCGGGTCTATATTTCTTTGACTTCGAAGATCTGGCCCTTGGAATAGTCAGCCGCATCCACGTGGCGCTTCGTGATGCGGAGCGTCATCATGTCGTATTCGCCCGCCTTGCGGATCTCCGCATCGTAGATCGGGGTACCGTCCGCGCTCAGGCGTATCGTAGAACCCTCTTTGAGCCCTCGAATGTGATCCATCGAAACGAGGAGATAGTCGTTCTCAGGCCGAGAAATAATCAGTGTTGCGGTGGCCTTTTGAACCAGCGGCGCCTGATTTTGCTTCATGAGTTCAGGGTCCGTCCGCATGATCCGAAGCGCTCTTAGGGCCGAAAGGCGGCCGATCGGGCTCATGGAATCAACCGTTTCGGTCGACGCGGGCTTGGGCGACTCAGCGGCTTGAGTTGCCGGCTCGGACTGAGAGTTTTTTGCAGATATTTCGAGTTTCTTTCTTAAGCCTTCCTGGACCGCGGATTGCTGCTTCACAACCACAGCGGCTTGTCCGAGCGATTTTTTAAGTTCGTTGACCTGAGCTGCGAGCTGGGCCTTTTGGGCTTCGGAACGCTTACGGTCTTCGATCAGCGCGGCGCGCTCTGCTTCGAGAGCATCGATCTTACCGCGCAGCTGGGGAAGCTCGTGAGAGCCTTTGCCGGCAGCTTGCTCGGCTGCCCTGTTTGCCACGGCGAGTTCCATCTGTAAGGATTTTTCCACAGCGGAGGAATCGTTGAGCTTGGCTTGAAGCGCCTTGAGTTCGGCCTTCATTTTTTGTGTTTCTTGTGACTCCACGGCGGGTTTGGCGGCCTCGGCGGCAAGGCGCTGCACTTCCGCTTCCAGTTTGCGTGCGCGCTCTTCCGAAGCGGATAATTTGTCCGCGAGATTTCTGCGGATGTCCTCGAACTGCTTGATGGATTGACCGTTTTGTTCCAGCGCTTGCTCTAACTTCAGGGTCTGCTGTTGGCGTTCGGAAAGGGACTTGGAGGAGGTTTCGAGCTCACTTTCGAGCAGCTTGAACGCGGACTGGGATTTGGCCAAATCCATCTTCAGTTGGGCGATCTCAGCCTCGCTTTGTTGAGATACGCCCTGGACGGCATCGATGGCATCTGCTTCAAGCTGTCTTTGGTCGGCCTCAAGCTGGGCCAGGGCGGCGCGTGTCTTTTGAGCCTCTTCACGGGCGGCGGCCTCACCGGTACGGGAGGTCTGGAGAGATTGCTCAAGGTCCGACTTGGCCTGCTGCAAGGATTGAAGCTGCATCTGGGCTGAAACCCGAGACCGTTGGAGCTCTTGGTTTTGCTTTTCAAGCAGCGTGCTCTTGTCGCGGGTTTGGAGGAGCGCCGATGAGGTGCTGCCGATCTCGGACTTGAGTTTGGCCAATTCGGACTCGGCTGCCGCTTGCGCGGTCCGGGCTTGTGCCAGGGCGGCTTCGGTTGATTCGCGCTCCTGGCGCTCGCGGCGCATTTGCGCATCTGCTTTGGCGATCTCAGTGTTGAGCTGGATTCGCTCTGTTTGCGCCTGAGCTTCCCTCATTTTGGATTCCTGAATGTCCTTGCGGTACTGCTCCGCTTCTTCGCGGGCCGCGTTAACCCCGCTGCCGAGTTGGGACAAGCGGGCTGTTACTTCATCAAGCCTTGTTTTCCAGGCGGTTTCGGCCTGGGAGAATTTTTCCTTCCAAAGGGATTCAGCACGGTCCAGCAGGGACTTTTGATTTTCGTTCTGGGCGACCAGGCGGGCTCTGTCAGAACGCAGTTCGTTGATCTCTTGCATGGAGACCCTTTGAGTCTCCTGAAGGGAATGAACCGCGGCTTCGGCACCCGTCGATGCTTCACGGAGTTTAAGCGTTTCTGCGGACAACCGACGGAGCTCTGATTCATAGTCGGCTTTGGACGCCTCGGCCTCTTTCGCGCGTGATTCAATCTCCGAACGGAGTTTATTTTGGAGGTCCTGCGATGACGCCAGCTCCGCTTGCGTGGAAGTGATCCGGGTGCGGAGAGAGTTGATCTCGCGCTGAGAGCCGTCCAGAACGGATTCGAGAGAGGTTTTGGCTTGGCGGACCGCTTCGGCCTCTTTGGCGGAAAGATTCAGCTGTGATTCCAGCTGAGCGGCACGCGCCTGAGCGTCCGCTGAATTTTTATGAGAAGCGGAGAGTGATGCTTCGTAGTCGGCCCGCTGGCGGTTCAGATCCGCGATGGTTTGGGTTTGGCGGATGAGCTCCGAGTCCTTTTTCTTGAGGTCCGAGAGGATCTCGTTCTGCCGCGCGGATGCTTCTGAGAGCTTGCTTTGAAGTGCGGCGTTCGTTGTTTCGAGCGATTGTACCCGCGCGCGTTGGGTGTCGGACGACTCTGTCAGGGCTTTGATCTGATCTCCGAGACGCGATTGGAGTGCGGCCATCTCCGCGATCCGAGCTCCCTTGTCAGCATCGGACTTTTGGGATTGCTGGAGCTGATCAGAAAGTGTGTTCTTTTGGGATTCATAAGAAGCGATGACCTCTTTTGCCCGGGTCAGTTCGATTCGGCCCGTTTCCATTGCTGTTTGGAGTTCCTGGGCACGTGAGGCGACCTGGTCCCGCGAGCGGAGGAGGG
>JAGOUK010000199.1 GCA_018061225.1 Candidatus Omnitrophota bacterium
AGTGATTCAGGCGCTGATCGGCGCGGGAGATGAAGTTTATGTCGACCGGTATGCTCACGCGTCACTGGTGGACGGGGCGAGATTGTCAGGCGCTAAGCTGCGGGTTTTTGCTCACGCGGATGCGGAGCGGCTCGCGGAACTTTTAGGTAAGCCGTTCTCCGGAAAGAGGCTGGTTGTGACGGACAGTTATTTTAGTATGGACGGAGACCGCGCCCCGCTGCAAAAAATAATCGAAGCATGTGAAGCGGCGGGCGCGATGCTGCTGGTGGATGAAGCGCACGCGTTTGGCGTGTACGGCGAGAGCGGCAGGGCGCTGCTTCATGAAGACGGAATGAAACACACCGGCAAAAGTTTGACCAGCCGTGTCACGGCGGTGGTCGGAACCTTGTCCAAATCACTCGGCAGTCAGGGCGGCTTTGTCGCTGGCTCAGCCGAATTCATCGACTATCTCATCAATAAAGCCAGGACCTTTATCTACACGACCGGCGTCTCGCCAATGGTTTGCGGAGCGGCGCTGGCTTCTCTGGATATCATTGAAAAATCCGATACCCTGCGTCTCGCGCTCTGGGAGCGAGTGGCCTACACGCGCCGCAAGCTTCAGGCGCTCGGCTTTGACCTGGCCGGCTCCGAAGGCCCCATTATTCCGATTTTTATAGGCGACACTCAGCGCACATTGGCGCTGGCGGAGCGCTTGCGTGAGGCCGGTATTCTCGGCGTGGCGATCCGTCCGCCCACGGTTCCCAAAGGCAGTGACCGTATCCGTCTGACGGTGACCGCCAAACACACGCACGAAGACATCGACCGTTTGGTATCCGCCTTGGAGCGTTCACGATGAAGCCTTATTCTAAGCAGCTTATCGCGTGGGACAAAAAATACGCGTGGCATCCGTTCACGCAGATGCGGGACTGGATTCGCGATGACGGCGCGCTAGTCATTGAGCGGGGGCAGGGATCATACTTGATCGATTCGGATGGCAGACGATATTTGGACGGAGTCTCCTCGCTCTGGTGTAACACACACGGCCATCGTGTGCCCGTGATCGACCGCGCGGTGAAGCGTCAGCTCGGCAAGATCGCGCATTCCACTTATCTGGGGCTGGCAAATGAGCCCGCTTCCATCCTGTCCAAGGAGCTGATTGGTATCGCGCCGAAGGGTCTGACCAAGGTCTTTTATTCGGACTCCGGTTCGGAAGCCGTCGAGATCGCGCTCAAGATGGCGTATCAATATTGGCAGCTCAAAGGCGTGAAGACCAAGCGCACTTTTCTCAAATTCACGAACGCCTATCACGGCGATACCGTGGGTTCGGTGAGCGTCGGCGGGATACAGCTTTTTCATGACATCTTTGGCCCGCTGCTGTTCAAGACATTTGCGGCAGCCGCGCCGTACCGTTACCGGGATAACTTTGAGGGCAGTGAAGATGCTTATGCCAAGTTCTGCGCGGATCGCGTGGAGCGCGAGCTGAAGCGGCATCACCGGCAAATCGCCGCCATCGTTCTGGAGCCGCTGGCGCAGGGCGCGGCAGGAATGCTGACTCAGCCCAAGGGCTTCCTGAAGCGTGTCGCGGCCCTTGCCAAAAAGTACAACACGCTGCTGATCCTTGACGAAGTCGCGACCGGATTTGGCCGCACCGGCACGATGTTTGCCTGCGAGCAGGAAGGGGTCAACCCCGACCTGCTCTGCCTGGCCAAAGGCCTCACCGCCGGATATCTCCCTCTCGCCGCCACACTCGCGACCGACAAAATCTACAACGCTTTCTTAGGCCGTTATGATGAATTCAAAACCTTCTTCCACGGCCACACCTACACCGCCAACCCGCTAGCCTGCGCCGCCGCGGTCGCCAACCTCAAATACTTCAAAGAAAAGCGCGTACTGCACCGCGCCCAGGGTCAGATCCGCCTCCTCACTCAAGAACTTAAAAAAATCGAGCCGCACCCGAACGTAGGCGAAATCCGCCAAGTCGGCATGATGGTCGGCATCGAATTGGTCCAAGATAAGGCGACACGCAATCCTTTTAAAGTAGAAGCACAAATCGGAGCCAAGGTTTGTAAAGAGGCGCGTAAATATGGAATTCTCATCCGCCCGCTCGGCAACGTGATTGTTCTCATGCCACCGTTTTGTTTCACCGAAGCTCAAATAATGAAATTGTGCAGCGGAGTCTATCGTGCAATAAAGGTCGTCCTGCGGGCAGAAGAGCTTGCCTTCGAAGGACTTTTTGCGCGACGAGGCGTCCCCGCCGAGGAGTGCAAAGGAGCGAGCGCGCGTTACCTTAGGCCGCGCGCGAGCGGCTCCGTCCTGAGAGGGCAAGTTCTTCTGCCCGCAGGACGTGGTCAGGTTTCGAGCCGACGGAGCAAGGCATGAAAGGTATTTTTGTTACCGGAACGGACACGGCGGTCGGGAAAACGGTCGTGGCGGGTGCGTTGGCCGGGCTTTTGCGGGCGCAGGGCGTGGATGCGGGGGTGATGAAGCCGTTCGCGTCAGGCGCTTGGGACGATACGATTTTTTTGAAAAAAGCGTCGGGCGTCCAGGAAACG
>JAGOUK010000200.1 GCA_018061225.1 Candidatus Omnitrophota bacterium
GTATTTAGCCCCCGCAATGGCGGCCGAACCGCCGTCCGACTCGCCCCCGCCGTCCGAAGTTTTTTTTGCGGTGGAGTGAGCCGGCAAGTATTTATGCGGAGCGGCAAGAAACTTAACCTTACAATGCTCAGCGCAGAAGCGATACGCTACTCCATCAAGCTCCGCCCCTATCTCGGCGTCAGGCCTGACATTCATTCCGCACACGGGGTCTTTCATTACATCCTCTCCTTCAAACCATCCTGAGATCAACGGTCGTTCATGGGCGTGCGCCTGCGGGAGAACCATTTTTCTACTTCCACGACCAGGATGAGGGTCGAGATCATCGCCAGGCAGACAGCAAGGTTCTGAAGCGACAATGGTGCCGTTTTGAAGATATCCTGCATGAACGGAACATAAATCACCATTAAATGCATGATGAAGGTGAAGAGAACCGCCAATACAAGAGGCCGATTCGAAAATAGACTCATTTGAAAAATCGATTGCCGTTCCGACCGAATGACCATGACATGCGCCAGCTGAGAAAGACTCATCATCGTAAAGAGCACGGTCTGCCACGCCGGATCACCGGCGCGCCAATAAACATACCCAGTGCCCAGGCAGATGGCTGCCATAAAAAGACCCACCCAAAGAATGTGAATGCCCATCCCACGGCCAAAAAGATTCTCGTCCGGCTTGAAGGGCGCGCGGCGCATCACGTCCCGCTCCGCCGGTTCCGCGCTCAGCGCGAGCGCGGGGAGCCCGTCCGACATTAGATTGACCCACAGGATCTGGATCGGCAACAGCGGCAGCGGCATTCCCAAAAACGGCGCCGCGAACATCACCCACAACTCGCCGCTGTTCGTGGTCAGAAGGTACTTAATGAATTTACGGATATTGTCATAGATCGTCCGCCCTTCTCGGATCGCCGCGACGATGGTCGCGAAGTTGTCGTCCAACAGCACCATGTCACAGGCTTCCTTGGATACATCTGTTCCGGTGATACCCATGGCGATGCCGATATCCGCCTTGCGCAGGGCCGGCGCGTCGTTCACACCATCTCCTGTCATTGCAACGATATGTCCCCGGTCTTGAAACGCCTGAATGATACGGAGCTTGTGTTCGGGAGAAACCCTCGCGTACACCCGCGTTGCTTCGCTCGCCGTCTTTAACTCGTCGTCGCTCATCCCCGCCAATTCCCGGCCAGTGAGAATACGGCCTTCCGCGGCAATCCCAAGTTCGCCCGCGATGTAGCCGGCGGTGAGCGGATGATCGCCGGTGATCATCACCGGACGGATTCCCGCCGCCAAACATTCTTCAACCGCTTTTTTTACTTCCGGCCTGGGAGGATCGATGATGCCGGCCATTCCTATAAAAACGAGTCCGGCCTCAAGCGCGTCCTGCGTGTTGCTTGCCGGTACCGACGAGTAAGTTTTGAACGCCAGACCCAACACTCGCATCCCTTTCGCTGCCAACGCGTCATGCGCCGCGGCGATCCGGCTCCGCCAGGACGCGTCCAAAGGATGCGCCTTCTGCTCATGCCATACTTCGCCGGAAACCCCTAATATTCCCTCGAGTGACCCTTTGGTAAAAGAAATACGGCTCGCCCCCTGACCAGCGGCGGGCAACCATACCGCGGCGGCCGCTTCCGGCCGCAGCTCGTGAATGGTTGTCATGCGCTTACGGTCTGAATCGAACGGCAATTCGCCGACGCGCGGAAGGATTTTTTCGAGATCACTTTTACTGAGATCAAAGGAATGGGCGGCGGCGACCAGCGACGTTTCGGTCGGGTCACCCAAAATCTGAATTTTAATTGAAGGGGCGGAGGTTTGTGCTTCGGACTTAGCGGCATTCCCCTCATCGGCACTTTTGAGCTCCGCGTCATTGCACAGCGCGCCGGCCGCGAGCAGCAGCCGAAGCGCATTTATTTTTTCATCGTCAATTCCGGTGCGGCTGCCGTCCGGAGTCAGATCCATCCGATGGCCCGCGACATCCAGGACCGTGACCGTCATCTGGTTCTGCGTGAGCGTGCCCGTTTTGTCGGAACAGATAACCGTGATCGAACCGAGCGTTTCCACGGCGGGAAGCTTGCGAATAAGCGCCCGGCGCTTGAGCATGCGCCGCGCCCCCAACGCCAGCGACACTGTCATGACGGCCGGCAGCCCCTCAGGAACCGCGGCCACCGCCATCGTGATCGCGGTCATGAACATGAGCCTGAGCTCTTCGCCTCTGAGCATGCCCGCCGCAAAAATGACCCCCACGATCACCAGCGCCGCCGCCGCGAGTCCGCGGCCGAGCTGCTCCATTCGCTTCTGCATCGGCGTCAGCTCGCGCTTCACCGTTTGTATCATCTCGGCGATATGCCCTAATTCGGTTCGCATGCCCGTCTCAACCACCAGCGCCGTGCCTCTGCCGTAAGTCACGATGGTTCCCATGAAGCCCATGTTTTTTTGATCCCCGAGCGGCGGGTCGACTGTGTTGAGCGGCGCGGGATCTTTTTCGACCGCGTCGGACTCGCCGGTGAGCGTGGATTCCTGTATGCGTAGATTGGCGCA
>JAGOUK010000201.1 GCA_018061225.1 Candidatus Omnitrophota bacterium
TCATCGATGTCGGTCATCGCCGGGATATTTATCGGTAGCGAGCTACTTCTTGAATATTTGGCAGGACCAAAAAAATATGTACCGTGAAATAAGAGTGCTTGATCAGCGGTTAACGGATACGGAGCTGGTTAGAGCGGAGGGCTTTGCTTGAGGAGCTCTAGCGGATAGCGGGTGCCGCGCCAGGTGACGGCTTGGTCGCGGTGGGCATCCCAGGCGGACATGAGAATCAGGTAGGCGAAAAGTGTGAGACCTACCGGCATCAAAAGACCTAGTAAGATATTTTCTAGCGGGCGGCTGCCAAAACCAAACTGAACCAAGATCATGGACGCGATACTCACCCCGCCGGCTGTCCAAAACAGGGGGCTCGGACCCAAGAGGCAAAGGGCCGGAGCTGCGGAGCAAAAGACGAGGAACGCGGCCGCCGCGATCACCATCTCAAGCTGGTAGTTGAATCCTCTGAAGGCATTCTTGTTGATGCTTTTCATCAATCCAGCCCAGCCCACAAACCATCTAACGCGAATCAAGTTCTCCCCGGAGCCGACCATCAGCCTAAGCCCCGAGTCTTTGACGCGTTTGGCGAGCATTAGGTCATCGGCCACTTCCATCGCGATCGCGCGGTGTTCACCGATAGCGGTATAAGCTTCGCGGCGGATGAGATTGAACGCGCCCACACCCGCGTAGCCGTGCACATGTTTGAACCGCGCCGCCCAAGGCCAGAAGCGCACCGCGAAGAGCGCGCCAAAGGAGCGGTAAAAAATCTTTTCGATCGGCCCGTTGAGCGTCACGGCGGGGAGCAGCGCCAGATGGTCGGATCGGTACTTGCCGGCCGCCGCGATCGAGCGGGTAACCGCGTCCGCTGTAAACACCACATCCGCGTCGGTGAACAGCAGCCAGTCGCCCGATGCCGCCTCGCTGCCGCGCTGTAGCGCATGGTTCTTGCCGAGCCAAGCGGCGGGGAGTTCATTGATTTGGAGGCGTTTGAGGCGCGGGTCACCCGCCAGGGCGTCCAAGATACCGGCGCTGGCATCGGTGGATCGGTCATTGACGGCGATCACCTCCAGCTCGGGATAATCCTGAGCGAGCATGCTTCGGCAGGCGGCGAGGATACCGTCCTGTTCGTCCCGGTAGGCGAAGATGATGCTGACTCGTGCCGGACGGGTGCTAATGCCGCGAGCCGCGCCGGATACGGCCAAACGCGGGATAAAGACCGCTCCGAGCGCCGTGTGCAGCAGCACGATGAACCAAAACCCCGCGATACCGATCGCGAGGAGCTCCAGAAAAAGCATCAGGCGTAGCCGCCTGCCCGGCGGATAATTTTTTTGAGCATCCCGCCAAAGACGTATTCGTGCAGCGGCATCACCATCACCCAATAGAGAATTCCCCAGAGCCCCCTGGGTTTAAACAGCGCGCGCTGATGCAGCCGTGTGCGGCCGTCCGCTTCGGGGGTGAGTTCAAACTGCAGCACCGCCTCGCCCGGGAGTTTCATCTCCGCGCGCAGTGTCAGGCGTTCGCCCCTGCGGCATTCGATCACGCGCCAGAAGTCGAGCGCGTCGCCCGGATGAAGTTCTGACGCGCTGCGGCGTCCGCGCCGAAGACCGACGCCGCCGCAGACCTTGTCCATGGCCCCGCGCAGCTTCCATAAAAAATCCGCGTGATACCAGCCGTTGCGCCCGCCGATCGATTCGATCACGGACCACAGCTTCGCGCGATCCACAACAGTCGGCGCCGACCGCACATCCTTGAGCACGGTGCCGCCGGCCCATTCCGGATCCCCGGGAGCGATTGCCTCGACGCCCGATGAACCGCCCGCGTCAGTCCAGCGTGTCACGACTTCGTCGGCCAGCGTCTTGCGAAGGGCCAGACGGATCGCCTCGCGGACCGGTATGAGTTCCTGCGAGATAAGAGATCGGATGCTGGTTTCGCGGCAGACGACGGGGTTCTTAAGGCCTTCGGCCAAGGGTCTTGCGATCGAGGCGGGGACCGGCGTCACGATGTGGATCCAATAAGAACTCAGGCGAGGCGTGAGGACAGGCACCGGAACGATGTGCCGGCGGGGGAGACCCGCCTCTTCGGCATACATGCGCATCAAGTCCATATAGGTCAGGACATCCGGCCCGCCGATATCAAAGCGCCGGCCGACCGTAGCAGGCTGTTCGAGGCAGCCGGCCAGATATTCGAGCACATTGCGCACGGCAATCGGCTGGCTGGGCGTGCTGACCCAGCGCGGAGTGATCATGAAGGGCAGGCGGTCCACCAGATACCGCAGGATCTCAAACGAAGCGCTGCCTGATCCAATGATCATCGCCGCGCGCAAGACGGTCACGGGGACGGTGCCGGAAGAAAGCTCTTTTTCTACTTCCCGCCGAGATTTGAGGTGCTGACTCAGATTGGCATGGTCTTCGCCGAGACCTCCGAGATAAATCATGCGTCCCACGCCTGCCGCCGCGGTCGCGTCCCGCATGATACGGGCCGCCTCGAGATCCGAGCTGCGGTAATCGGT
>JAGOUK010000045.1 GCA_018061225.1 Candidatus Omnitrophota bacterium
TCGCCTGAGGCCGCCCGCATCGTGGAACAATTCTTTGAGAAAAAATGGATCGACGCCGAGATTCGTCCGGGCAAGCAAGGCGGCGGCTTCTGTTGTCAGACGACACCGGACTTACATCCCTACATTCTCGTGAATTACACCGGCCATCTGCGGGATGTGCTCACCGTCGCGCATGAACTCGGTCACGGCCTGCATCAGTACCTGGCACGCAAAGTCGGCATCCTAGAATCCGACGCGCCGCTCACCATGGCCGAAACTGCCTCCGTTTTCGGCGAAATGCTGATCTTCGACCGTGTGCTGGGAGAAGTGAAAGACCCTAAGGAAAGATTGGCGCTTTTATGCGGGAAAATCGATGATAACTTTTCAACCGTGTTCCGCCAGATTGCCATGACGGAGTTTGAGATCAAGGCGCATCAGGCGGGTATCAAGGACGGCGAACTGTCGGAAGAAGTGTTGAATGGGTTCTGGATGGAGTCCAACCGGGAGCTATACGGCAGCAGCGTCGCGCTGACCGACAATTACCGCCACGGCTGGAAGTATATCCCTCACTTCGTCCACACGCCGTTCTATTGCTACGCCTACGCCTTCGCGCAACTCTTCGTGCTGTCGCTGTACCAGAAGTACAAAGAAGTCGGCCCCGCCGAGTTCGTCCCCAAATACCTCAACATGCTCTCACTCGGCGGCTCCCAAAAGCCCGAAGACCTCGCCGCCGCCATGGGCCTCGACCTCACCGCCCCCGATTTCTGGCGCTCCGGCCTCGACCTCCTCAACTCCCTAGTCTCCGAAGCCGAAACTCTAGCCGCTCGCGGATAAGGAAGAACTCCGCTTCGGCGAGAGCGATTACCGCTTTAACTTACGGAGCACGGTAAGGAGCTGTTCGAGGGGGAGGCCGATAACGTTGGATTCGGAGCCGCGGACGCGGGCCACCAGAGCTCGGCCGTGTTCCTGGTAACCGTACGCGCCGGCTTTGTCTTTGTATTCGCCGGTGTCGAGGTAGGATTGGATTTGTTTGGCGGAAAGTTTTTTAAAAGTCACTTTGGACTTCACCGTAAAAGTCTTGTAACAGCCGGCACTCAAGTCTTTGAGCGCCACTGCCGTGATCACGGTGTGGGTGCGGCCCGCAAATCGCGCCAATATCCGGGCCGCGTCGGCTCGGTCCTTGGGCTTGATGACCGCCTTGCCCTTAAAGTCGATGAGTGTGTCGGCGGCCAGGACAATTCCCCTGCGCTGCCGAGCAGCCGCTGACGGCACGCTGGCCCGGGAGCATTTGAGCAGCGCGTTCCAAAGCGCGTTGTCTTCGGGAGAGAGCGCCGCGTGCATGATCTCCTCATGCGCGGAAGGAATGCAGCGGTAGCGCAATCCCGCCTGGGACAGAAGATCACGCCGTCTGGGAGAAAGAGATGCCAGGAAGATCATACCAGCAGCTCCCCATAACCTTCGCGGTAACCCGGGTACCGTGGAATCCATCCGAGCTGCTTTAATTTTTTGTTATTGCAGCGCTTTGAAGCATCCAATAACTTGGCCGCGTCCGCGGGTAAAGGTTCAGCAGGAGCCCCGACGCCAAGCTTCGCGGATAGCCAGACATAAAAATCTGATTGAGACACCGGTTGATCATCCGAAGCGAGATACACCTGACGGGGCTCGCCGCGGTCCAACAGCAACGCAAGCGCCGAGGCCGCGTCCTCTCGATGAATGCGGTTGGTGTAGGCCGCGCCTAGTGTCGGCTTCAGCCGGCCGGTGCGGATGGCATCGATGCGGTTGCGTCCGGGTCCATAAATTCCCGAGAGTCTCAGCACCCCTCCCCGCACCGGAGCCGCGAGAACCATTTTTTCCGTTTTTCTTAAGATTAGCGCGTCTTCATCGAGTTCCTGCTCCCGGATCGGAGTGTCCGCGTCCACCCACCCTCCCGCGCGAGGCCCGTAGACCGAGGTGCTCGAAACAAAGATGAATCTCGCGTTCTCGGCGGGCTTGATAGCACGCAACAGCTCTTCGGTGGCGTCATAATAGGTGGATTGATAGTTCTCACCTTTGGACGGGGCTTGGCAGGCAATCACCGCGTCCACGGGCGGGAGACTGCGCAGAGAAGCTGCGTGCTTAAGATCGGCCTCAAACGGCTCAAGGCCCGATGACCGAACCCGATCCAGCGAAGCTTGGCTGCGGCAAAGACCCCACACCCGATGCCCTTGGCTAACCAATAAGGCGCCAGCAGCCCTGCCGATATATCCGCAGCCGGCAATCAGAATATTCATAAGAGGGCGCCGGGCGCCGTCACTTTTTGGGGGAGATTTTTTTGAGCTCTTCGGCCATCATGCGGTCAAGATAAGCGTCAGCCTCTTCCACATTCGAAAAAACACATTCGAGCGGGAGCGCCTTGACGATCTCGAACACTTTTTTGATCTGAGGCTGAAGTTTGACGAAGGAAAGAACGCCCTGGCGTTGCTGGACGCTTTTGCGAAGATCGAAGAAGGAGCGGATGCCGGCACTCGACACGTAATTGCACTTAGCCATGTCAATGAGCACACGGGTGATGCGCTTGTCGATTAACGGCTTGACCAGGCGGTCGAATTCTTGACACGTTTCGCTGTCAACGCGTCCTTCCACCTCAACCGTCATGGAGCCGGGGCCGCCTGGAATAAATTTAAGATCAAGAAGTTTAGACATAATTTGAAGCCCTTATTTTAATCTCCAGACAGTTAAATGGCAAATCGCCGCAAAAACCCTCAGCCCCAGCCGGCGGCTAGGAACCGAAGTAAAAAGTATCCGGTTCCGGCAGCGGGTCTTTGATCGGATTGCTCTTGGGCCGCTTCGCGGGTGCCAGTGCCCGCAGATACCGGTACATCGCTCTCATATCATCAAGCGACCAGTTAGAATGCATATCCCAGGGCATGGCCTGCCAGTGCGCGGCCTGGCCGTCCGGATAAAGACCCGACTTCATCGCCGTGATGAAGTCCTCTTCGGACCAATTACCGATGCCCGTCTCCGGATCCGGCGTGAGGTTGAGCGCCACCCGTTCTCCAAGTTCGTTCTGCCAGCGAACGCGCATCCCGCCCTGAAGCGGCTTCCAGTGATGCGGCCCGATCCAGGAATAAGCCGTGTGACACATGGCGCATCCGGCGACCGTCATCACGTATTCGCCGCGGGCTTCCCAGTCGTTCTTGGCTTCGAACACCGGCATGGATTGATCCAGCCGCCATTTGACCATCCCCGCCGGCATAATCGTCGTTCCGGGCCAGATCGAATAAATCCAAACAAACAATAGCCCCAGCGCCGCCCAGATCAGCTTCGCGGCAATCGACATTTTACGCTTCACGCGCTTGGGGCCGCGCTGCCTTCCCCGGCTCATCGGCCGCCCTCCCTGTTCTCAGCGCCTTGCGATCGGAGGTCTCGTTCCCGCTGACCGTCCAGTTTTTCGGCTTGCGAACGGCGGCTGCCGACATTGTACGGCGGGTATTCAAGACGGCCGTGTTCGAGACCAACCAATTGACGCATACGCGTCCAGAGACGTTCCCAGATCGGATAATAGCGGCGGGGCGGCACGCGGTTCTCAATGGCCTTGAGACTCTTCACGTAAACAGCAATATCCTTAGCATCCTCTTCTGTCAGATGCGAGAAGTACACCCACGGCATCGAGAAGGCTTCGATCCGCCGGTCGGGCGCGTGCCCTGTCGTGATCACACGCATGATCTCTTCCTCGGTCCACTCACCAAGTCCATCCGCCGGATGTGAGGTGATGTTGCGCGTCGGAAAAACCCCGGTCCCCGGCAGCGTGATCGCGACGCCTCCGGCGAGATAGGGCTTCACGTAGTAAGCCCCGTCCTTGTCGTAAGAATTGTGGCAAAGGGCGCAGCTCATGGCGCGGACGAGATATTCCCCCCGCTCGCGGGACGGGAGCGCACGCTTCCAAGCTTCCGCCGACGGAAGCGTTCTTTGCTCCGGCGCGACCTGAAGCGATGCCGCATACGCGGCCACATCCGCGCGTGTCGTGTCGTTCAGCGTCTCGGCAAACGACACCATCGGGCTGCCGCTGATCCCGACCGTCAGTGTTTTATAGATATCCGCCGCGCTGCTTCCGCCGCCGTATCCGCGCGCATCCGTCAGGTCGACCGGATTGATCAAAAAGCCGTCTTTATCTTTAAGCTGTCCCGCCAACTCTCCCAATCCCCGGCCGTCTGCTCCGTGGCAGGACGCGCAACGGGCCGCAAACACCGCTTTGCCATTGGCGATTCTCCCGGGTTTGAGAACGGGAGATTTTCTCGTCAGCTCCGCGGGAGCCTGAACCGGCAGACCGGGATTTTCCGGGGCTCCCGATTTTTTTGAAAAATTCAAAACGTATTCAGAAACCATTCGGATTTCTTCGGCCGAGAGCCATTTGGCGTAGCCGCTCATGGATGTTCTGGGGATGCCGTGAGCAACCACCCGCTCAACGTCGGAGAGCAGCGGCAAGCTGTCGCCGGGAGTGGACTTAAACTTGTAACTGCCGTTGGTGAAGTCGCGCGGCCAGGGGCGCTGCATGGTATGCGCCGGGCCGTCGCCGGTTCCCTGGTCTCCGTGGCAGCGGGCGCAGTGCTGCTGATACAAAGTCTTGGCGGAAGAAGAACCGGCCCATGCCGACGCCGGCGGCATGCAAACAGCCGCGATCAGAGCGGCCGAGATAAAACGGATGGAGGGGGCTGATCTGCCCATTGTCATGACCGGCCGAATATCCTCGAAGCGATCATGTAGAGATGCGCCACAAGAGCGAATCCGATGATAAACATTCCCGTGACGATCCAGCCGTTTATGATCGGCAAATGACTCGCGGATGCCATCGAAAAAATCAACGGCACGGAAAGGTAAGTGTTGATCTTGGAGGCCTTCTCCACGCGGCCCGCCAAACGGGGCATCTCGGCGGGTGTTTCGCCCGAACGCATCCAGCCAATAATGCGGGTCTGCGCCGGAAATATCACCCACCAAACATTCACAAAAAGCACCGTGCCCAGGATCACGCCGATCGAGATCCAATGACCCCAAGTCGTGTTGCCGAGGCCGTCCGGACCGTGGAACCCGATGTTGGATTCCCCATAACACTTGTAGAGCAGATACAGCCACCCCGTGACATAGGTCGCCAGCGCGCCCCACTTGAGCCAGAACAAAGCGCGCTCCAGAATACCCGGAATCGCCCGGCGGCGGATATCCGCGTCCATTTGGCGCGCGGCCGGCGTCAGGACAAAATTCATAAAATAAGAAACCCCGATCCACAGCATCGCGGTCGTGATGTGTACCCAGCGCAAGGTCATCAGCACAGTCAAATGAATGTCGGTCATATTTTTTTCCTAACGCTCGTTGTAAATCCAGAAACAAAAAACCGGATGGAGTGTCCGTGACACCGCCATCCGGTTTTTTTAGATCAAGAGACCTTAAGCGGCGACTTGCTGAATTCCGCCGTACTTAGCATGCCAGGGTTTCGCGGTGGTCTTGAGCAGGTTGTTGAGCGCGTTGATATTCGCCATTCCCTCACCCTTCATCCACTCGGCCAGCGCCGAGGCGCCGCCCTTCGCGAAGACGGGAACGCCGTTCGCCCAGGTCGCGCGGCCGCAGAGCACGCCCGCAAAACCAGTGTTGGCTTCAGCGGCGGCCGAAAGATTCTCAAGGAATTCGGCATTCGACACGCCCGCTGAGAGGTAGATGAACGGAACGCGGGAGGCCTGCGCCGACTCGTTGTAATGCTTAATCGCCTGTTTCCAGTCATAGGCTTTTTCACCTTTGAACGACTTGGAGCCTTCGGTGTACTTGAGATTGACCGGGACTTCGACCTTCAGAACGTCGACGCCGTATTCGGGTTTCGAGAATTCCTGCGTGTAGTCCAGCACGATGCCGGGCTTGAGCTTGGCGTATTCCACGTCCTTGGCATCTCCGCCCTTGACGTCATAACCGACCGGCTCCAGGAAGAACGCGATATCTTCCTTAATGCACTCGTCACCAACCTTTTTGATGAAGTCTTTCTTCACCTGATTGACCTTGGCATCTTCGTGCTTAGTGTAATAGAGAAGGAGCTTCACGCAGTTGGCGCCGTTCTCTTTGAGCTTGGCGACCGACCAGCCGTCCAGGAGCGCGGGAACGCGGCCGGGCATCGAGTTGTCGTAGCCGGTGCGCTCATAAGCGAGCAAAAGACCACAATTGGCTCCGAGGAACTTCGTGGCGGGCAGACCAAATTCGGGGTCGAGAAGAAATGCGCTGGCATGAGGCGCGAGAGACTTCACGACTTCGATCTTGAAGTCCTGCATGTCCTTCGCGGGAATGTCCTTGGATTCCACGCCGCGGGCCTTGGCAATGGACGCCTGTAAGGATCCGCGCTGATCCATGGCGGCGGCGGTGATGACGCCCTCTTTGTTCGAAACAGCTTCTAAACTTGCGAGTTTACCTTTTGAGATCTTGACCATCTTGCTCTCCTTGTTACTTCTCGTAGGGCGGATTGTTCCGCCCGCAAATGAAGGGTTAATTATACATTAAAACGAAAATGCATGATATCGCCGTCCTGCACGATATACTCCTTGCCCTCAACCCGAAGCTTACCGGCATTCTTGGCGCCGAACTCCCCGTTGTACTGGACAAAATCATCATAACTGATCACTTCCGCCCGAATAAAGCCGCGCTCGAAGTCAGAATGAATCTTTCCGGCGGCCTGCGGCGCGGTGGATCCCTTTTCGACCGTCCACGCGCGATTCTCGGTAGGGCCTGAAGTAAAAAAGGTTATCAGCCCGAGCAGCTTATAACCGGCAAATACGAGGCGGTCCAGACCTGTTTCGGTCATTCCAAGATCCTTGAGGAATTCGGCGCGTTCCGCTTCTTCAAGCTGGGAGATTTCTTCCTCGATCTTTCCGCTGATCGCCACCACGGAGGTTTTGTCGCGTTCGGCAATGCCTTTGAGAACTTTGAGCGCATCCGAATCGGGCTTATTGATCTCGTCCTCGCCGACATTGCCGACATAAAGGATGGGCTTCTGCGTGATCATGTTAAGCGTTTTGATGTAGGCAAGGCCGTCCGCTTCAAATTCCACCTGACGAAGCATTTTCCCCTCGTTGAGCGCCTTCACGGCGATCTCGATCGTCTCCAGATTCTTGATCGCGTTCTTATCGCCGGCACGGGCGCCCTTGGTGAAGCGGTCTTTCTGCTTCAGCAGCACGTCCAAATCTTTAAGAGCCAGCTCGGTGTGAATGATCTCAACGTCACGCGCCGGATCCACGCCGCCCATCACGTGAGTGACGTCCTTGTCCTCGAACACGCGAACCACCATGATGATGGCGTCGGTGTTGGCGATATGGGACAAAAATTGATTGCCCAGCCCCTCCCCCGTCGCCGCGCCCTTCACAAGACCGGCGATGTCGACGATCTCGACCGTGGTCATCAGGATTTTTTCGGAGTGGCAAATCTCGTAGATTTTCTTCAGCCGCGGATCCGCGACCGGCACGATGCCGACATTGGGATCGATGGTGCAGAACGGATAATTGGCCGCCTGAGCCTTGCCGCGAGTCAGCGCGTTAAAAATAGTGGATTTGCCGACATTCGGCAGCCCGACGATCCCGCAGTTAAAACCCATAAATACTCCTTGGTAAGCTCTCGGACGAAAAGCCGTATGCTACAGGGTAATCCGGCTACTATCAAGCGTCATCACAGCTGCCAGTCGACGGGAGGCGTTTGGAGTTTTCCGGGTGGCGGAAAATACACCGCGCTGGAGGCCTTGAAGTTTTTGACAACATGGAGCCGCTCCCGGGGGTTACCCGCAACCGCGACGCCTTGAAGCCGATTCCAATGGGGCCTCATGACTCTGACCACTTCGGCGACATCATCAAAAGCTTTAAGAGCTGCAATCTGGCCGATAGCCGGTCCCATGAAATGGCCTCGCTTAAGCAAATACAAGAAGGGAGCGGATGCAATCGCTCTGGTGCCGACGGCCGGTCCGATTTGCGCGAGCTGAGCCGGGTCCAACGAACGAATGCAAAGATCCCGGGCTAAAGCGGTTCTTGCAATGCCTGTCTCCCGG
Source organism: Candidatus Omnitrophota bacterium (assembly GCA_018061225.1). GTDB lineage: Bacteria > Omnitrophota > Gorgyraeia > 2-02-FULL-51-18 > JAGOUK01 > JAGOUK01. Next base: position 8,021 of record JAGOUK010000045.1, read on the forward strand.
TCCCGCTTAAAGCATCCTTCGGATTTATCCAATCGCTGCAACTCCAGGAGGAGCTTCTGACCAAAGCTTCTTGCGGCATCCGCATCGCCCTGCACCCAAAGAATTTGAGCCGACAAGCAGCCTTTTTGATCATAGGTCCGAATATCGCGGGCGCACTCCCGGACCATAAGGCTGATCCCCCTTTTGAGGGCTGACTTAAAGATGATGGAGATGCTGAAGCGCTCGCCCATCTCTCCCGCCGGGATATTCCGGGGCAGCCGGCTCCGGATATCAACGATCGTGGAATCCTTCCCATAAATCATCCACGCGGCTTCCGTATCACGCGCTATCCGGGAAGCATCTCCGATCACATGGATCACTTGGCCCGGAGCACGCAACGCCCGCACGAGAGCGCGGCCGGTCTTCGTCATTTTTTTTGATATTTTGAGTGTCAGTTTGGCGTGATGGATTGCCGCGGCATGTATCGCCAAAGCAATCGGCTCGGGCACATTACCAGGCGTTACCCAGACCCATTCCCGACTTCCGGATAATATGGGATGCTTCTGAATTTTTTTCTTCAGGCGGAATTTCTCGGCACGGGACAAGCGCCGGGTTAAACTCCGGACACACTTACCGGCTTCTGCTCGGGGCAAGCCCAATTCTGACCGCAAAGCGGTCTCAAGCGCCAGATTCATCAACGCGTCCATCCGGCTTTGATCGCCTTTGATACACCGCCAGCGTAGTGATCCCATTTGCTTGAATCATCACATCCCGTACAAAGCCCGGAGGCGGCTTAGTGAGAGAAATAGAATCGGATCCGAGTTTTCTAAACACGGTTAATATATAGTC
>JAGOUK010000046.1 GCA_018061225.1 Candidatus Omnitrophota bacterium
TATTGAATCTATATAAGAAGTCCGGCCGACCGCCGCGTCGCAGTGTCCTATCCTGGCGCATAACGCGGGTGACGGCATGGCTGGTGCTGGCATGCCTCATTCCTCAGGAGGCATGGGCCTTCGTCCCTCCGCGACCCGTTGCGGCCGCCATTATGCCGGCATTTCATTTTGTTTTACCGGAATCGGTTGGTTTGGTTGAAGACGGCTATGCGCCGTCGGCTCAGGCGGCCGAGAGGCCCAAGGTTATTCTGTTCCAGGATGCTCACACGAATCCATCCGGACAATTTAACTTGGCGTCCGCGCTGGAGAGGGTGGTTCGCGAGTACCGTGTCGGCCGAGTGTATGTTGAAGGCGGCTGGGGTGATTGCTCGCTCAACGATTTAAAAAATAGCGCGGATCCGGCGCGGTTGCGGTCCGCGGCGGAGCGTTTTGTCCGTTCCGGCGAGCTTAATGGCGAGGAGTATTTGAGCCTCACCTCAGATCTGGAATTTTCTATCCTCGGCGCTGAGGAAAAAGAGCTTTATGGAAAGGGGCTCGAGGCCTACGCCGCCGCCGCGCGGTCCCGTGATGAGGCGCTCCGTTACTTGGATCGGATCCGTCGAGGGCTTAAGGATCAGGAGCATTATGTGTTCGATCCGGATCTCACGCGTTTTGAAGCCGCGCGAGAAAAGTATCATGCCGGGGACCTCAACTTTGCGGATTGGATCGGAACCTTGCTTGCAGCCGCGGCTAAGCAGGGAGTTTATCTTGGCAATTACCGAAATCTTCGGCTCTTCCGGCGTCTTTCGTCGCTGGAGCGTTCGGTCAAATTCGACCGTCTTGCGGCCGAACAAAAAGACGCGGCCGCCACGCTTGAAGCCGTGGAGAGGAGCGAGTTTGACCGGTTGCTGACGGCGGGTTCCACGGGCGCCCGGGATGACTCGGACTCAGCGCGTGGAGCTTACTTATTTTTTGGAGAAAAGCTTGGCGCGCGTATCGCCCGATATCCCAACCTTGGCCGGTATGTCCGCTATGTGCGCGAAAGCCGCAGGCTCTCGGCCGCCGGCGCATTGGACGAGCTGGCCGCCCTAGAAACCGAAGTTCTAGGCCGACTTACCCTCACGCCGCATCAAAAACTCCTGATCGAATTTAAAATATCCGCCGCGCTTATCGAGAAGCTCATCCGGCTACAGATCACGCCGCAGGAATACGCCGACCTCCTTCGTAGAGGCGGGCGCTCGGGAGCCGAATACCTTTCGGGCTTCGTGAATGCCCGCATCATGGACCGCGAATCCGGATACGAAGGCGCGATCGTTCTCAAAGAAAGTCTCAAGGCCGCCGAAACGGCCGCTAAGCGCTTCTACGTTCTGGCGGCTGACCGCGACCAACTTTTCTTATCGGCGGTCGAACGGCGTTTGGCGGAGAATGCTTCGGAACCGGTGGTGCTCATCACCGGCGGTTTTCATACCTTCGCGCTGAAGCAGCAGCTGCGCGCCCGGGGTATCTCCTTTCTGTCCATATTGCCGCAGGTCCGTGAAGAGACCGATCAAGCCCGGTATGAGCGGTTATTGATGAAGCAATTACATCCACAGCCTGAGGCATCGGATCTATCGGGTGCTCCTGGAATATCCAAAACTACTCAGCGGATATCTCCGATTGTTATCAGGCCCGAGGCGCTTACAGCGCTAACCGATCATACGCGATTAGAAGATGGTCCGCTCGGAGCGCGGATGGCAAACGGAGAGCACTTGAGGACACTCGGCAATATCGTAGTGGAGTTGAACCGCCTTAAGGAGATGGCAAATTGGCTGCCGGCGGTGACGGTGTTCGGCAGCGCTCGGATTCCTGCGACTCATCCTTTTTATTGGGCGGCGTACGAATTGGGCCGTCAGCTTGGTAAGGAAGGTATCGCGGGACGGACGGGAGCCGGGCCTAGCATCATGGAAGCTGTGCCGATCGGAATTTTGGCAACCAACCCCAATCGCCCGGAGCTGCGGCAGGGTATCCGGATTGAACTGCCCTTTGAGCAAGAAACGAACCCTTACATCGATCTGATATTGCGCTTCGATCATTTTCTTACGCGCAAACGCGCGCTCGATGAAAAAGTTATCACTACGGTCGCGATGCCCGGAGGGATCGGCACGATGGACGAATTCTTCGAAGCCATGCGGCGAGGGCGGCCGACGGTTCTTTTTGGCGAAAAATTTTGGTGGCCGGTTTGGGACGCTTTTCAGGATGCTTGGCATCGTTCGGGAATTTTGCAACCGCTCATGGACGGAACCCACGTCCGGCCCTTTATTACGGACAACATTTCATCGGTCATGGACTTTATCAGAAACCAGCAGCGATTTGCCGCGCACCACGGGCATTTTACGACGCCCGGCCATCGGATTGATGAGCTGATCGGTGAGTTGGATGACGCCTATTTGGCGCTTCATCGGATGCCCGAGGCCGTGACCATGATCGGCCACCCCGTGACGGACAGCCATCTTTTGGATGAGGCTGAGCGATTTGCCGCCCTCGCGTGGAATCGTGGAATTTATATCAGAATCGCCAGCGCAGGAAGTCTTGAGCGGCGGGTTTGGGATCGCGCCCGCGCTGACCGGCGTGAAGATTATTTTCAATCAGTGGTTTTTAAGCCCGGAACGACAGGTCCCGTCCAATTGAATCCCGGTATTCCAATTCCGGCGGATCAGCATATCGATGTCGGCGATGAATCTTTGCATCAATTTTTAACTGCGGCCCATTCTTCATCGTTTGTTTTTCTCCCCGGAGGTTTTGGAACGATGAACCGGCTTTTTGATATTGTTCAGCTCATGCAGGTGAAGAAGGTTAAACGTCAGCCGATTGTGCTGCTGGGGCGTGATCATTGGCAGCCTGTTCTGGATTCGCTTAGAAAGATTTGGCTTGAGACGGATGGAGTCCCGGCGGTGGTTAGCCCAGCAGATATGGATCTGTTCCGGGTCGCGGATACGGCCGAGGAGGCATTGATCGAGATTCTAAAGCCGGTTGGGAAGCCGACGGGTGCGCGGATGTCGAATTCAGCTTTGCCAAAAGAGAACGCGCGAGCGGAGCAATTAAAATCACTCATTCATCGTCTTGACCAGTACATTCGTGAGACCAAACAGGCCGCAAGAGCGGATTATTGGCTTTACCGAGAACGCCGTGAATCGGGTGAGGCGACGACGGTCGGGGATGGTCTGGGGCATTATCTTTCCTATCGTCGTATCTCAGAGGCAGAGTGGCGCCAGGGTATTTTTTCTTGGGTGGGAGCAATATCGGCTCTGGCCGTGGCGGTTATCTTTGGTGTCTATTTTAGTGAAAAAATAGAGTGGGTCTGGTTGCTGGCGGCCCCGCCTATTCTGGGCTGGGGTGTGGGTCGGGCCATTTGGTCGGCCGTTGAATTTAGAAGCTTTCTTTCTAACCCCGTATATTACGACGGTCTTATCGAGCTCACGAATGTGCTGCGCGCATTGCAGCGCAGCGGTTCAGAATCCCGTCGGGTGATCTTGAAGAACAAAGCCAGGTCAAAATTATTCGCTCTCCAATTTGGGGCGGCAAATGGGAATTCAATTTTAAAAGACATTGACGCGTATTTAAATGGATCGAGTATGAGCGGGGCAAGAATGGCCGCGCGGGAAAAAGCGCTTGAGATCCTTGCGATGGATCCAGCCCAGGCCGGTGACTGGCAGGCGATCGACGCGGGATTCAGGCAGCTTAAGGCTATCTGGGCTCAGACAAGATCGTCCACAACCGATGATGATGCCCCATTACGGAGGGCGGTCGCGCGTTGTGACGAGCTATTTAAGCGTTCGGTATTCACGGATAAGCGTATGAACGATGCCTGGCGAGCCTGGGGGCAAACGGCGGTATTTTTGGCCAATCTTCAACTGGCGCTGACCGAGGGGGTTGAGCCGATCCCGGCACCGGCACAGTTGCCCGCTCTGCCGCGCGTGACAGCTGCGGATTCCGGTGTTCTCAGGGCCGCCTACGAAGATTGGTTTTGGCAAATGTGGATCAAAACGGAATATTTTAGTACCCCCGCGCCCGGCAAAGCGGGTTTGATCGAACAGGGCGATGACACGCCGCCTTCCGTGGACGCGCTGCAAATCTTTACTTTGCGGGATGCCGGATTCGCGCCGGATCTTTTGAATAGTGAGCTGCTCAGCTGGATCCTTAAAAAAGGGTCCGGCGTGGTTGAGTCGATCCGCGTGTCTCCATCCGGCCAGGTTGGAACCGCCCCAGCTCTTCACATAACGCTCACCGAAACCATTCGTGATAGTTGGAAAAATTTAAATACCCGGCAGATATCCGGAGTGATTTTGTCCAGCGGCGAGACGGGACTCGCCGGCATATATAGCGCCGAAGCGTATGAACCCTACACCATTGGTGCGGAATCGAATCCAGCGGACCGGGCATTGGCGGTGGACCGGCTGCTCCAGGTGCTGAGAGAAAATCGCTTTGTTCCGGCGGGGGGATATCAGATTTTTACGCTAAAGGGCGCTCAGGCGGCAGGGGACTTTTTTGGACGTAATGATTACGAAAAGACCGCCCTTAAGGCGTTTTTTAGATTTTTTGTGACGGCTGCCGCTGCCTATGCCGGCAAAAAGCCTAACGCCACACCCCAGTCCTCACCGCTAGACCGACATGGCAGCGTTAATGAGGGGGTGTGGACAGACGCGCGCCTTCATCTGAATTTGTTGGCCCAAACGCTCACAGCCATTGGCCCGAAAGGGTTTGCCATATCGGACAAGTTATTCGACCGCGTTATCAAGAATGCCATCAGGCTCGAAAAGCCAACGAGGGCCGCAGCCGCGGCATTCTGGGGTCAGGAGGGTATCCGTGCTGATGATCCCGATGCCGTCATGACATGGAGTTTGGCGATGCTGAGAGCCTTGTTGGAGCCGAATAAGCGGAAGGAACTCCCAGTTGAGTTCATTCTGGAACGGTGGCGCCGGGAATTTGGAGCGGACGCCAAAGAGTTCGACGAACATGCGCCGGCCGAACCCGAGACCCGGACGGACCCGAATGTACGCGGCAAATGGCTGGATGAGTTATGGGCAGTCCTTTATCAGAATATTCGTCTGGCCAATATTCCGGCATCTCAGGAGATTGTGTTTAAAACGGATGCGTATCCGCTCCGGGATATTCTGGCCCTTTTGGGAGATATGGAAATCGCGTCCAATCGCCCGGAGGCTTCCGATCCTTTTGAAGTCGAGCCTCCCGATCTGGAGGCGATCCGTAAGGGGCAAAATCCGGAAGACCAGGTCCTGGCTCTCGCCGACGCCGTTCGCGCGAGCGGGTCCGCGGAAGCAGTCAGCGCCAAGACCGCGGCTCATGCGGCAGAGGTTAGGGCTTTTTATGATTCGATCGCCCAGATCGCGGAGCAGGCCGCCCGCGGCCGGTTGCACGCGGCCAGCACGGCCGCCCGCAAACTATTTGAAGACCCGGCAGCCGTCGAGAGATTGGGTGAAGATAATTTTGAAGGATGGGTCGGCATGCTGGAGCTGGGTCTTAGCGAGCAGGCCAAAATCGGCAAGCCCAAAAAATCCGGCGCGCGGATGGCGCTCCCATCCGTTTTGACATTAAACAGTTGGTACCAGGTTATTACGGCTTTGAAGCTTCTGGCAGACCAGCTTGATCAGGGCGACACGTTGAGATCTCAGCTTGATTATATTCGTGCGCTCAGCCTTTTCTTGAGAAAACGCGGTTTGAGCCTGCCTTTGGCGTCCATGGAAGAGTACAACCGCGATATGTATCCGGATGATGTTGTCGGCGAGACCAGAAAGCACGTCGTGAGGATTATTCAGCATTTGATCACTGAAAAAATAAATCGGAAGACCTCAAGAGCGGTGCAAGAGCTGGCTACCGCGTTTCCCTATCAAATCGGGGATCCTATCGAGGCAAGGAGAGAATTATGGGCAGCCGCCGCAAACTACGATTACGATGAAGTTAGGGCGGAGGATTCGGGCCGCAGTTTCTTCAGCGAATCAATCCGCAAGTATATTCATAACTCACAATTCACGATCGAGAAGGCTCTACGCCAGGTCGATTGGTATTTGGATTACCGAGACGTGAAAGATCTTAACGACGAAACGCTTATTTATAATGAGCTGCTTGAGAGAGAGATTGATCGTCTTAAGGCGTCCGGTCGGTATGACTCTACTTTGCACCATGGCGATGCATTGGGGCCTGAGCTCCTGTCTTTCATTAGATATGAGTGCGCGAGGGATAGGGGCGTCTTTGGGCCGGATGGAAGTTTTTCGGGCCAGGAGGACCTTCTTAAGATACGGCGTTGTTTGATCGAGATGAGTCGGGGAATTGAACGGTCCGAAGCTATTGAATCTTGGATCTCGATGGATGTCGTGGCGAAGCGACCCGATCTTCGTGATGCTTTAGCAAGCCTCAAAGAAAAAGACAAAGAATCCCCGATGGAGCAATGGCGCATTGTGACGGATGCCCGCCGGGCCTTAATAAGGGCGATGTCATCCACGACCGACGCATCAGATGTGTACGATTATTATCACTTATACATATTTTTGGGAAGCGAGATGGAGCTGACCCTGTCCGTTTTGAATGATCAAAAACCAAGTACTCAATTAGCAGATCAAATCTCTATTCTAAAAACTGCTTTAACGGACCTGCACCAAAGCGAGTTTGTATCCCGATACCTCATGCAGTGGATTGATCTATTGGATTATCCAGATCTAACCGTCAGCCAGCTCGCAAACGTGGTCAAGGTCTTAAATGTAGACTTTGGGATGAATTTTAGAGAATGGGTCGCTCACTATCAGCGAGCGGGTCATCTGGCATTTGACGGTGATATCATGCAAACCGAGCTTGCGCTGGCGGTCCTGCGTAAAGAAAAGTTTTCGATCCGAGCGGTGGACTCCCTCATTGATATTGTCGGCGAACGTGTGGCGGCAATGATGACGGATGGGCCCGAAAAACGGGTTTATGCGGCCTCCGCCTTGATTCCCCAGACCGATCAGCAAACCTTCGGACCAATCTTGAGGATCGATCACTATAACGCTAAGGGGCCTAAGATTCCATTCATGCGTATGCTTTATGGCAGTAAAGGGCTTTATTTGTCAGAGATGAATGCGATGGGATTACCGGTGCCCAGCGGTTTTATCATTCCTTCCACGACCAGCCGCCAGAATAGCCTGGATCATCATCGCGATACTTTCATTCGAACCATTGATGCTGAGCTGGATCAGTTAGAACAAGACTGGTCTCTCAAGTCAGGACAACGGGTGCGGATTGGAGACCCCGAAAGCCCTATGTGGGTAGCGGTGCGGACCGGCTCTATGTACGTGATGCCCGGAATTCTGGAGACAATCAATAATCTAGGATGGACTCCTGAGTTGCTTCGCCATGAGAAGGAGAGGCTCGGCACTTCATCTGCGCTGATATCTTATGCGACGTTTTTAGAATCCGCGGCGGTTGTGCTTGGCATGGATCGAGGAGATTATGAATCTGAAGAAAATCGGCTTCTTTCTGCCTGGAAAGTAAGGTCCTTGTCGCAACTGGGCGAGGATGACTTGCAGTCGCATATTGTAAAAATGGAGAAATTTATCCGAGAAAATCTGCCTGAGGCAGAGGTTGAAAGATTCTTGTCTGATCCCCGATATCAGATTGCCAAGGCCGTTGAGGTGGTGATTCAATCCTGGCATAAGGAGTCAGCCGTGGCGTACAGGCGGGAAAATGGCATATCTGATGATTGGCGAACCCCGGTTATCGTTCAAGCATATGTCTTTGGTGATTCTGACGCAAGCTCTGGGACCGGCATTGCGCGTTCCCATGACAAGCATGGCACCCTGGGAATCAACGGTGAATGGATCAGACGCGCGCAAGGGCCCGATCTGGTTCAAGGTCGAGTGACTCCAAAGCCATTGGACGTCATGAAGAGGGAGATTAGTCCAGCGGTCTATGTTGAGTTAGATAATGGGCTGAGTAAACTGGTCAATATCTTCGGAAGGCCGTTCATTATGGAGTTCACTGTGGAAAGCGGTAGATTATGGGTGCTTCAGGCGGGTTACGATCATTTGTTGGAACACCCAATTTATTATCCGGAAGCTCGTTATGAGGGGAAGGAGATTCTTCTGGGTACTGGAACGACAGTCCTCGGAGAGGGTGCGGCAAATGTGGTCGCCATCATGTCCTTATCATCCTTAAAGGATCCTAAATTTATGGATGGTGTTCTTAAAGCGCGTGGGTTGGATGGTGTGGGGATATTTAGGCTCACGACCAATCCTGAAGAATCAGCGATTTTGATTCATGCGCACAAACTTTTGCTGGAGGAAGGAAAAAGGTTATTCTTGCTGACGAAGGAGGGTGGGTCAACGTCTCACGGCGCGATCACTGCTGCCATGAACGGCATGCCCTCCATTGTCGGGATTAAGGGCATGACAGAGCTGACAAGGCGAACTGCTAGTTTTGGGGGCATAACCATTACCGCTCAAGCGCTCGTTGGACTCGATTTGACCACGGGATCTATCTATGATGGTTTTTTAAATGTGAGCGGGTTGCATGAGACGTCTACTGCGGAACAGATGCTGATGGATTTGGGGAAGGGCGCAAGATTGGCTGAGAGCGCGCAAATATCTAATCCCTTTGCCGGACGCCTGACACGGTTCGCCGAATTGGCGGAGCGGGCCAAGGGATTGCGTCCCGAGGATGAAGCTGTTTTTGCCGTGCTTCGAGACCCGTCGCATGTTGTGTATGCCCGGGCAGGACGAAGGACTTCAGGTAATAAGCCGGCTGATACAACAACTATCCATCGGAGCGATCCGGGCGATTCGACCGAGGCCGCGTTGAGCGCCGCTTATGTATCTCTCAAAGCGTTGCAGAAGGGCATCGCGGA
>JAGOUK010000047.1 GCA_018061225.1 Candidatus Omnitrophota bacterium
GTGGTGGAAGAGCATGAAGACCGGGTTATTCTTTCTACCGCCGACGGGGAAGTGCAAGTGCTGAGGAAAACAATTGCCAAGACCGAATTTGATGACCCCTCATACACCCTGCTGAGCTTGGGGCGGCAGCTGGAAAGGAATAAGAAGTTAGGCGAAGCGCTCTCGTATTATGAAAAGGCGATTCAGCTCAACCCTGAGTTGACCGAAGCTAAGGCCGCCGCGGTGGGCGTGCGCAGCAAGATGTGGGCCGGTTTCACCGAGGGTCCGACCAATGAGATTGTGAAGCAGCAGGAGATTCAGGACGCATGGCGGTCCGATACGACGATAGAAGAACAGGCCATGCGCGGACAAGTGGAGGATGAGTCGCTGCTCTGGAAGCGGATGGGGCTGCGGCTGGCTCTTGAAGGTGACTTCGTATTGGTGAGCGATACCCGCGTCGGCGGCTATGCCCATCAAGTTGGCGTCCGCTCGGGTGATGTGATTTACGCGGTCGACGGCAGTTCCATGCGATACATTCAAAAGCCGGCGGTGCTCCGCGACCTTCTGAATCCGCGTTACGCAAGTATGTCGCTTGAGATACGAAGAAAGCTGACTTATTCCCAAAAAATCCCCCGCACGGATCTCAAGAAAATCGGACTTTCGCTTAAGCAGGAATATGTCGGTGTCATGGTTAAAAGCGTCAAGCGGGGAAGTCCGTCGGATGCGTTAGGAATCAAGAACGGTGATCGGCTCATCCGAGTGGCGGATGAAAACACGCGCTACCTTCCCTTAAACAATATTGGCCAGGCATTCAAATCAAAGCAAGGAAAGGCATTTGACATCGAGATCGGCCGCACGATCCAGATGGCAAGGCAATAAATCTCATGAGCCCCCGATCCAGATACCAGCGTAAAAAAATCCTCGTCGTCAAAAAAATTCAGCTTAGATTCGCGGGATTTGTCATCCTGCTCGCAGCCGGCACCGCGTTGGTTACCAGTCTGACGGTATTTTTTACGGTGCTGACCGTGCTGGGGGATAAGCTCGCGTCCGTGTATCCTCAGGGCCGCCTGGCTCCGATTGTGCGTTCCGCCTACCTTTCGTTTATCACCGTGTTTGCGTGTTCTGTGCCCGTGATCTGCTACTTTGCGATCCGCTTTTCGCACAAGGTTGTTGGACCTCTTCCCAAGATCTACCGTTATCTCGTGAGCGTTGGCCAAGGCGTTCATCCCGGCAAATTGGTATTGCGCCAAGGCGATCATCTTCAGGAGCTCGCTGTCGTCATCAACGATATGGCCAATGACCTCAAGTCTCACGGCGCGATTCAAGACCCCCCTCCTGATCCGACTAAATAAATTATCCCTTAATTAGTTCACGATCGAGATTCAGACCGAGGCTTATCCGACGGGTGTGCCTTGCCTACTTTTTAATATTTTTTAGTTTTCAATTCTCAGCGATACTCATCAAAAATAAACATTTACCTATAGTTGACAGGGAGCGTGTTTTTACCTATAATGTGCCACAGAGTAGTGAAAAGTGGAGCAAAGTGGTGGAGGTTCTAAATGTTCTACGGAGAATATCAGCACTGCATAGACCGCAAGGGTCGGCTGATAATTCCATCCAAATTAAGGGAAGTCGCGAAGGAGCATTATGCTGAACGTTTTTTTGTTACCCGCGGGTTGGATCGCTGCCTTTTTTTATTCACAGAAGACGAGTGGAGAACGCAAGAAAACAAACTGAAGAATTTGTCATTCGCCAAAAGCGAATACCGCAAGTTCAACCGTCTGTTTTTTTCCGGCGCCTGCGATGTCAATTGTGATGCGCAGGGACGAGTGCTGGTTCCCAATTACCTCAAGGAGTACGCGCAGATCAAACGCGATGTTGTCCTGATCGGCGTATCTAACCGCATCGAAGTATGGGCCAAGGAATTGTGGACGCAATTTTATGAATCATCCAAAGATCTCTACGAGGAAGCGGCCGAAAAGTTGATGGATGAAGGGAAGGTAGCATGAGTGAAACAACACCGAATGCACAAGAGTCTTCCAAAAAAATCCAGCAATCAGAAATATCGTCGACGCCCGCCGCGGTGAATCATGATCGATCCAGGAGGATGCAGACGCTCCCCTCCAACATTCGCAGTCTCGAAGACGAGTATTTTTTTCAGTCGTATTTGCGTAAAAAGCGCTTCGATCTTTGATAGATGGCAGACGCTCCGCACGAACCGGTGATGGCAGATGAAGTGCTGTCCTGGCTCGATCCAAAGCCCGGGCTTATCTACGTTGATTGCACCGGAGGGTATGGCGGGCATACAGAAGCGATGCGGAAGAGGTTGGGCGACAGCGGCCGAATCATCGCAATGGATTGTGATCCGACGGCTTACGACTACTGCATAAAGCGTTTTGAAGCGTATAAAAATGTGGTTAAGTGTTACAATACAAACTTTATTAAAATTCGGGAAGTACTGCTCGCAGAAGGAATTACGGCCGCCGATGGCATTCTGGTAGATTGCGGTGTTTCGTCGGTTCAAATAGACAATCCCGAGCGGGGATTTTCGTTCCGACACCCGGGACCGCTGGACATGAGAATGGATACGCGCCGATCGAGAACGGCGGAAGATGCGCTTCGAGATTTGACGGAAGAAGAACTCGCGAATGTCATCTATCTTTACGGGGATGAGCGCAAGTCTCGAAGGATCGCGAGAGCGGTGAAGGAGTCCTGGAAGCGAGGCGAGATCCGAGACACGATGCAGCTTGCCGAAGCGGTGAAGCGGTCTCTGCCGAAGGGATACGAGCGCGGAAGGATACACCCGGCAACGCGGACGTTTCAGGCGTTGCGGATCTGGGTGAACGACGAGCTGGGGAAGTTGGAAAAATTTTTGAGTGAAGCCGCGGATCTGTTGACGCCCGGCGGACGATTAGCGGCGATCAGTTTTCACTCGCTGGAGGACCGCATGATCAAACATACGTTTCGAAAATTTGAATCAGAAGGCGCCATGAAAGTACTCACCAAAAAACCGATCGAACCTTCCCAGGACGAGGCTGCGCGGAATCCAAGATCCCGCAGTGCCAAGCTCCGCATCTTGGAACGGAGGATGAGCTAATGTCACGCTATTTAGCTGTGTTGGCCACCGTTACATTCGTTGGGCTGGCAGTTGTGTACGGCGAAGTTGAAGCCATGAAGACCGGGTATGAGATTCGCCAGTTGAGCATACAGAAGCGGGATCTGACGCACCGGCTCAAGGAAAGCGAGTTCCAGATCGCGACCGTGACCTCACCGGACCGGCTTGAAGAAAAGATGGATTCCTACCGCGTCAAACTGGCGAGTCCCAAAACAATGAGAATCGCCAGAATCTCGACTGAGCCTTCGGACGCCGCGGGCTCATCACGCGGTTCGTTTCTCTCGGGCTTTTTGGTTCCTACCGCGCAAGCCGACACCGCCCGTTAACGCGCGTTGAGCTAGAGGTCAAATGGACGCGGCTCAACGGATTCCTAAGCGTCGCTTTTACATTCTTTTTGCGGTACTCATCGGCGCGTTCGCCCTCCTTCTTCTCAAGTTAACCTACCTTCAATTTTTTCACCCGATCGATTTATCGCAAACGGCCGAACGTCAATCCAAGCTGATTCAGGAGCTGGAGCCGTTTAGGGGCAAAATCCTCGACCGTAAAGGCGAGGAGCTCGCTATCGATCTGCGGCTGTATTCGTTGGGCGCGCAGGCCAACAAGATCAGCAATAAGTCCGCTCTTGCAGACCGACTGGCGCCGATACTTAAGATGGACCGCTCCGTTATTTTGTCTAAACTGACCAAAGACAAAAGCTTTGTCTGGATCGCGCGGCGGCTGGACAAGGTCACCTACGAAGCGATATTGGCGCTCAAAATTCGGGAACTTGAGCTGCGTCCGGAGTGGAAGCGGTTTTATCCAAACAAGGAAGCAGCCGGACACTTGGTGGGCTTTGCGGGTCTGGATCATTCGGGTCTAGAAGGCGTCGAGTTCATGTATGACAGTTATCTCAAGGGAATATCCGGGTGGAAATCAACGGTTAAAGACGCCAAACAGCATGAAGTTGTTTCGAAGCAGTCCGAGCTGGTGCTGCCGGTCGACGGCTATGATCTGGTGCTTACGCTGGATGTGGTGCTTCAGCACGCTGCTGATAAATACCTTGCCGAGACGTGCAAAAAATACAATGCCGTTGGCGGTGTTCTGGCGGTGATGGATCCCAGGAACGGAGATATTCTCGCGCTGGCCAATTATCCCTCCTACGATCCTAACAAGGCGGGGCAGACACAACCAGACCACCGCCGAAACCGAAGCATCACCGATATCTATGAACCGGGATCAGTGTTCAAAATATTCACCGTTTCGGGCGCTATCGAAGAGGGGCTGGTTCACGCGAGCGACCGTATTTTTTGCGAATACGGGAAGTACCGGACCGGCGGCAGGACGCTTCACGATGTTCACCCTTACGGTGCGCTCACGGTCGCGGAGGTGATGGCCAAATCATCCAACATCGGAATCTCCAAGATCGCCGACAAAATGGGCAAAGACCGCCTTTACAATTATGTTAAGAAATTTGGCTTTGGGCAGAAGACGGATATCGACCTTCCGGGCGAGATCAGCGGTCTCATCACCGCGCCAAAGTTCTGGTCCGCGCCATCACTCTCATCTGTTGCGATGGGTCAGGAAGTCGGATTGACAGGCATTCAGCTGATCACGGCGACCAGCGCGATCGCGAACGGAGGACTTTTGCTGAAGCCCAGGATCGTCAAAGAGATTCGGGATACCACCGGTGAGATCATCAAATCCTACGCACCGGTGGTGAAGCGGCGGGTGATCTCAGAATCCACGTCCAAGGAAATGAGGGAAATTATGAAAAAAGTCGTCTCCAAGCAGGGGACGGGATCGTTGGCCATTATGGATATTCCGGGCGTGAGCGTCGGCGGCAAAACAGGCACCGCCCAAAAGATCGTGGACGGCGCGTATTCACACGGACACTTCGTGGGATCCTTCGTCGGATTCGTTGAACGCGGGGATAAAATGGTTACAATACTGGTATCCGTGGATGACCCGCACCCGGTGTATTACGGCGGTTCCGTGGCCGCGCCGCTTTTTAAACGGATGGCGGAAAAAGTGCTCGAATACTGGCGATAAAACCAACATGGATGCCTGCAAAATTCAACACTCTCTTCACGCGCTTCTGAGTCGATCAGGACTTGATTTTGATCCACTCTCGGTCAAGGACGCGGAGATAAACTCCGTTGTTTGCGATTCGCGCAAAGTAGCACCCGGCAGTATTTTTGCGGCTATTCAAGGCGTCGCATCCGACGGAAACGAATTTATCGACAAGGCCTTGGCCGCGGGAGCCGCGGCAGTTCTCACGGAGCGCTCTGATGCGGCAGCGGGCCGGCCTCTGATCCGTGTCACGAACGCGCGCAGGTCCTACGCCGAGCTGAATCATCTTTTGTGGGGCGAACCATCCTCGCGCCTCAAGACATTGGCGGTCACGGGCACCAACGGCAAAACCACCTCCGCCTATCTGGCGGCCCATATGCTGGCCAGAAAGCACCGCCCCATTTTACTTGGGACGATTCGATACGCCTTTGAAGACCACGCTCTTCCGTCAACACACACGACTCCGGATCCGGATGTGCTTCAGCCGTGGCTGGCCCAGATGATCGGACGGGGCGCCGACAGCGTGGTGCTGGAAGCCTCCTCCCACGCTCTGGAGCAAGATCGGCTGGCGGGAATGAGCTTTGATGGAGCGCTTTTCACAAACCTCACTCAGGATCATCTGGATTATCACGGCACTCTCGAACATTATTTGAATGCCAAATTGAAGCTTTTTGCAATGATGCGTCCAGACGGGCTTGCAGTTGTGAACGCGGATGACGCGGTGTCCGGGCAGGTGCTTCAGGCGGCGCGGGGTCGGACGCTGACATTTGGCATCCATTCCGAGGCGGATCTCCGGGCGGTCGATATTCGGTCGGATCTCAAAGGATCGGAGTTCGCAATCCGTCTGGCCGGCCGTGACCGCGTGGTGCGGACCTCCTTATTGGGCAATCACAATATTTACAATTTGCTGGGCGCGCTGGGTTTGGCGATGGCGGCGGGGATGACTTTGGATGAAGCGGTGCCGGCGATTGCCAACTTCAAGGGGGTGCCCGGGCGCCTGGAGCGGATTCCCAATGAGCAGGGATTCGAACTTTTTATCGACTATGCGCACACGCCCGATGGGATCGAAAATGTGCTTTCCGCGGTCAGGCCTTATGTGAACAAAAAGCTTCTGGTTCTGTTTGGATGCGGCGGGGATCGGGATCGGACCAAGCGTCCCAAGATGGCGCAGGCCGTCGAACGCTACGCGGACGGAGTTGTCGTCACTTCTGACAATCCCAGATCCGAGAATCCCAGAGAAATCATTCGCGAGATCATGAGCGGATTTTCTGCCAAATATGGCAAAGCGCAGGTCCAGTCGGATCGCGCCCGCGCCATCCGTCAAATTCTTTTGGAGGCAAGGGCCGGGGATGTTGTGCTTCTTTTGGGAAAGGGACATGAAGAATATCAGATCATCGGCAAAGACAAGCTCCCGTTCAGCGACCGGGATGAGGCGCTCAAGGCGCTGGGAGGAAGATAATGATCGAATACACCTACAAACAACTTGAGCAGGCCACCCGGGGCAAGCTCATGATCCCGACCCGCAGGATGGGGTTTAAGGGAAAAGTTTCCACGGACACGAGGACGATACAGCCGGGCGACCTCTACATCGCGCTCAAGGGTAAAAATTATGACGGTCACGATTACATAGACTTGGCGTTTGAGAAGGGCGCGCGGATGTGTATCGCCGAACTCGGGACCGGACGGCGTGTGCGCCGCAGAGACCCGGACATTATCTTTGTGGAGAATACCCAGCAGGCCATGTGCCGGCTTGCGAGTTTCCATCGCCGCCAAAAAAATAAGCCGCTGATCGCGATCACCGGTTCCTGCGGCAAAACGACGACCAAAGAGATCCTCGCGCATCTTCTGGGCGTTAAATACAAAGTCCTCAAGAATATTGGCACGGAGAACAATATTGTTGGAGTTCCCAAGACGCTGCTCAATTGGGAGGATGAAGATCTGGCGGTGATCGAAATCGGAACCAATCAGATCGGTGAGATTCATTATCTGACGCGGTTGGTTCAGCCGACGCACGGAGTCCTGACGCTGATCGGCCACTCTCATTTGGCCGGTCTGCGGAGCATACAAGGAGTTCGGCGGGAGAAGATGTCGATGGTGGACGCGATGGATGACAACGCGACCGTCATCTACAACGGCGAAGACCGCAATATCGTTCATGACCGATTAAAAAAGCTCAAGACGGTTCGGGTTGGGTATAAAAAAGCCTTTAATTTTTATGCCGACCAAATTCACATGCTCGACAACAGCATCGGGTTTCGGCTGAACGGCAAAACTCGTATCGCGGCGCCGATCTTGGGTCAGCACAATGTGTTGAACACTTTATTGGCGATCGGCGCGGCCTCCTGCTTCGGGATCAAGCCGGATGATGTCAAAGCGCGGATGGTGAGCTTTGAAGCCCCCAAAGGACGGCTTAGGTACCAGGAGTTGAACGGCATCCATTGGATCGACGACTCTTATAATGCAAATCCATCATCGCTGAAGGCGGCGATCGAGCTCTTTAAGTCCTACCCGCCGAAGGGGCGCAAGATCCTGGTTCTGGGAGATATGCTCGAGTTGGGGCCTCAGGCCAACGCATTTCATCGGGAGGCCGGGCAGCAGATCGCCGGGTATCCTTTTGATCTTGTATTGACAGTCGGCACCCTGGCAGCGCGTTTTGCTGAAGAAGCGGCGGTGAGCGGCTTTGCCAAAGAAAAGCTCAATACGTTTGCGACCAGCACCGACGCGGGGAATTATTTAAAGGACAAGCTTATGCCCGCCGATACCGTGCTTCTCAAGGGATCCCGCGGAACCAAGATGGAAAAAGTCATGGAGCTTTGCGTCCGGGGAAAGACTCTCTAATATGCTGCACGCGCTGCTTTATCCGCTTCACGAAACGATCTCCGCGTTCAACGTATTCAAATACATCACGTTTCGGGCGGGGCTCGCGGCGCTGATCGCGTTCTTGTTCACGGTGCTGGTCGGGGGGAAGGTGATCGAGGCTCTCACACGGCTCAAGCTGAATCATAGCCCCGAGCGCGTGGGGTTCGAGGATATCGCGAGCCAGCACGCGCATAAGAAGTATGTGCCGACCATGGGAGGACTTCTCATTGTAGGGGCCATGGTGATCGCGTCGCTCTTATGCGGTGAGTTGACCAACCGCTACCTGTGGCTGGCCATCATCACAACGCTTTGGCTGGGCGCGATAGGGTTTGCGGATGATTACCTGAAGATTAAGCATCAAAATGCCAAAGGGTTATCCGCGCTGGCTAAATTTGGCGGGCAGGCTCTGCTCGCGCTTTCGATCGGGGCGTACCTGTATTGGGATGCTACTTATTGGACGACAGTCCATATTCCGTTTTTGAAGGATGTGGTGTTGCACCTGGGGCTCAGCTATATTCTTTTTGCTTTTGTGGTGTTGGTCGGCAGCTCGAATGCCGTGAACCTCACCGATGGGCTGGACGGTCTCGCGATCGGCTGCGCGCTGTTCGCTTCGCTGACCTACGCGGTGTTCAGTTACGTAACGGGTCACGCGCTGTTCGCGAATTATCTTTTTCTGCCCTTTATCGAAGGGGCGGGCGAGTTGACGGTTTTTTGCGCGGCGATGGCCGGGGCTTGTCTGGGCTTCTTGTGGTTCAACGGCCAGCCCGCCAGCGTATTTATGGGAGACACGGGATCTCTGGCACTGGGAGGCGCCATTGGGATTGTG
>JAGOUK010000048.1 GCA_018061225.1 Candidatus Omnitrophota bacterium
GGTTTGAATCTGCGTCTCACACACCGGCCCGTGTATCCCCTCGAGCGTCTGCGCCACGGATTCACGGATGATGGCCAGCGGGGTCCTCAACTCATGCGAAACCGTCGAAATAAATTCGGATTTGAGTTTGTCCAGCTTCTGCAGGTCATGATTGCGCTGTTCAAGTTCGCGATAAAGATGGCGGACGCCTTGATTGGTCTTCTGCGCGGCCCACCGGGTGTCTTCGAGCTCCCGCTTGAGCGACGCATTTTCCTGGATCAATCCCCGAAGCTTCTCTTCCGGCGAGGCGGGTTTATCCGTCATCGCGGCCGCCGGGCAGGTGTTCCGCCAACGCTTCAATGAGAGGATTGCCGTCAACGGTCTTGACCACGTAATCATCCGCCCCGGCTTTGCGGGCCCGGCCGGCATCCAGCGCGTCAATATGTCCGGTGATCATGATGATCTTGGCGTCGGGATGAAGCATCCTGATGTTGAGGCAAATCTCGAACCCTTCCGCGTCCGGCAGCACCGTGTCCACGATCGCCGCGTCGATGGAATGTGAGCCCGCGAGATTCGCCGCTTCCTGGGCCGACCGCGCCTCCAAGGGCTCCGCATGGCCGGCTTGGCGCAGAATGCGCTTAATGATCTTGCGGTCCTGTTCATTGTCATCCACCACCAGGATCTTAAGCGCTTGATTCATTCGGTCCTCCCCGGTAAGAGACTCACATGGGTCCAATATTCGCAAAGGGCATTCACCGACCGCCTGAAGTCCTCATAATCAACCGCTTTGGGGATATAGCTGGCGACGCCGGATTGGTATGCCCGAAGAATATCATTCTCGTGACGGGACGTGGTCATGATGACAATGGGGATTTCGCGCATCGCGGGATCCTTCTTGAGCATCTCAATCACCCCGAATCCATCAATACCCGGCATATTGAGATCCAACAGCAGAAGATCCGGCCGTTCGCCTTCCGGCCGGCCGGCATGAGCCCCTCGCCCATAAATAAAATCCAGGGCATCCTGTCCGCTGCGCGCGGTCCAAAGCCGGCTGGGCGGAACGGAGGACGCGAAGGCCCTCGCGGCGATCTTCAAATCCGCCTCATTATCTTCAACAAGAAGGATTTGCAGCGCTTTTTTGCCGGTGAAAGGCATATTCGTCATGAGATCGACCGCCCCGGCGCCTTCGGCAGTATCACCTTAAACTGGGCGCCTTGTCCGGGTTGAGATTCTGCCCAAACACGGCCCCCGTGGTCTTCCACGATCCGCTTAACAATGCTCAATCCCACCCCCGTCCCCTCATAAGACTCGTTGGTATGAAGACGCTTAAAAATTCCAAAGATCTGCTCCTGATACTTCGGGTCGATACCGATTCCGTTGTCCTTGACCCAAAACTCCCAGCGATCCCCGCGGTCAGTCCATCCGATCTCCACTTTGGGCGGATCCGCGGCAACGGGTTCACCGTCAGATTTCTTTTTGGAAGAAAATTTTACCGCGTTTGAGATCAGGTTCAAAAATACTTCTGTTAATTTTACCCGGTCGCATAGGATGACCGGAAGATCTGCCGCCATGACCACCCTGGCGCCGGACGACTGGATATCAAAGTGAAGGCGCTCGATCGCATCCTTGACGATCTGACCCACTGAAAACGATTCGTACGGGTTACGAACCCGCGAAATACGCGATAACGACAGGAGATCATCGATCAGAAGGTTCATCTTGATCGCGCCTTTTTGGATCTCTTCCAGATAGTCCCGTCCGCGTTCGTCCAGCTGCTTCCCGCAATCTTCATTTAAAAAAGACGCAAAAGACGCGATCGCTCTCAAGGGGGCGCGGAGATCATGGCTCGCCGTGTAAACAAAACTGTCCAGCTCTGCGTTGGCTTTTTCGAGATACCGTTTCTGATCATCCAAATTTGATTCGGCAATACGGCGCTGACGCACTTCTTCTTCAAGCGTCTGATTGGCCCGCTCAAGCTCCGCGGTGCGTTCCAAGACCTGCTCAGATACGATGCGCGCCCTATGAATCGCCTCCCATAAAAAGTAGGCCAAAAAAGCCGCAAATAGGGTCACGGATCCGGACGCCGCCCATGGCAGCCAGGGCTTTCGGTTGGAATCTAGTTCGGGACGATAGAGACATATGATGTCCCAGGTCTCGTCACCAAATACAAATTGCTGCGAAAACTTCAATGCCTCGCTCTGCCGGATGGCCTCCGCGTTTAAGGGGCGTTCCGGCCGCTCGAGACGGCGGGAGCCGAAGTAAGCAGCCACCCGGGACACCCCGTCACCCCTCGTTAACACAAGATAGGTGTCGGAGGCGGAAGGAGCGAGCCGCCCTAAAGCGGCCTGCAGGAGGATGTCCGGGTCTGACCCCGGATTGGCCTCGAGCATCGCGCTTGCCGCGAGGGTACGATCATGGGCATCGGCTTCAAAGTTCTTCTGGCCGATCTTAAGATCGGCGTAGCTGAGCGCAAGGTGGATCTGTGAAGCGATAAAGAGACCCACGCACATGACCAGAATGATGGGCAGACTTGAGTTTGAACGTTTCCATCCGGCACGGACAAACGCGGCGCCGAATATCCCGAACACCAACGCCTCATGCACGGACATCAGCATGTGAGGGGCCCAAACCACGGACCGCTGAACTCCCCAAAGATAACTGACTGCCGCGCCGGCCGCGAGCGACGAACACAGCGACCCCGCCCAGCCGTGGACACGCTGACGCACCGCCCCGTCCGCCAATCCAAAAGCGGCAAACCCCGCCGAAGCAAATGCAAAGGCCAGTCTCACACTCACCGAGCCGTACACCAAATGCGGGATCAAAGCTCCGTAGGCGCAAACGACGCTGCCCAGTAAGGCCCCTGGTTTTCGGTAGCCGCTGCCGACAAAAAAAAGCGCGCAACCCGCGCCGACAAATGCCAACGCCGAACTCTGCGGAATCGGAATAAAGTCATGACGGATCCGCATGAGCGCTTCGCTTCTCAGCAGGCTCCCCACCAGCCCCGTGATGCCGAGCCCAAAAATAAGCCCGCCCGCCAAAATAAAAACCGCCGTCCGTTCCTGTGTCGCCGCCGGAGGGAGTGAAGAATTGTGTGCTTTTTTCATCAGGAATTTCATTATACCCGATGGCCTCGGTATAATAGCCACATGGACAAAAAACACATCCTCATCATCGATGAGGTGCTCGGGGTCGAGACGGCGCATGGATCAGGCTGCCGCTTCCGTGCCTGATTATTTTTCCCGCCGGACCAACTGGCCGGCGGAGTCAGGGCGCGTTTCTGAACTCTTGGATACTTACCGCCAAAGCGGCGGCGAGTGGATCGATCTCACCGCGTCCAATCCGACGCGCTGTGGACTGGATCTCTGGGATGCCGCTTCCCTTGCCCCTTTAGCTGAAGCTGACAATCTCATCTACGACCCCGACCCCAAGGGTCAGGCCAAAGCCCGTAAAGTCATCGCGGATTACTACGCGGCCAAAGGTGTCCGGGTGGACATCGATCAGATCATTCTGACTTCCGGAACCAGCGAAGCCTACCATCTGGCACTAAGACTGCTGACGCATCCGGGTCAGACAGTCCTGACGCCCGCGCCAAGCTATCCTTTGATCGATCTTCTATTGGACCTCAATGACATCCGCCAGGACCGTTATCAGCTGCGCTGCGATAACGCGGTCGCGGATCCGTCGCAAAACGGCTGGTCCTTCAACGCGGCCAGCGCGCGGTTGGCTCGGCAGTCCCAAACCCCCGCGCTCATCGCCATCCATGCCAATAATCCCACGGGCCACACCTTCAGCCCTGAGGAACGCGCCGCGTTGGTCGAATTTGCGCGAACAGAAAAAATGGCCCTGATCGTGGATGAGGTTTTTTTGGATTACTCGGCCCGCCCCAACGTGACTTTTGCTTCGGAAGAAAAAGTTCTGACGCTGACCCTGAGCGGTATCTCTAAGATCCTTGGCCTGCCTCAGATGAAGCTCTCCTGGATTGTCGTGAGCGGCCCGTCGGAAGAGCGGCAGGAAGCGTTGCGGCGGCTTGAGATCATGGCGGATATTTTTCTCTCGGTGAACACGCCGGCGCAGCACGCGCTTGGGCGCTGGATGGCCCGAGCGCCGCAAATACAAACTCAAATCAAGGAGCGAATCACCGTCAATCGCGGGGCGCTCGCCAAAGAACTCGGCGGACTCAGCAAACTCACCGTCCTCCCCTGCGCGGGCGCCTGGACCGCTATCATTCAGCTCCCCGACGGGACTGATGACGAATCAATGGCATATGACCTACTCAAGGACTCCCGTGTTCTAACGCATCCGGGCTATCTTTTTGACTTTGCCTCGGGGTCTCATTTGGTTCTCTCCCTGCTTCCCACCGCTGATATTTTTTTGGAAGGCATTCGTCGGATCGCCGCGGCCGTTTGATTGGGAATCCTCACTCCGCATTTTTTTTGATATAATCTCCGCTCTATGACCAAATCCAAATCCGCTAACCCAACGCCCGCTACGATCTGGAAATTCATCGACTCCAACGGTTCCTTCCATTTGGAGAACCCCGGCCAGTTTAGCCGCCTTTACTTCCCGCTCGCGAACGAAGCCGGCATGCTCGCCAGCATCACCCCCAAACTCAAGGGCGACACGAAGTCGGGTCAGGATGCCTTTCTGACGCTGCCGGTCTCGTCGGAGGACCTTCATAATTCCAAGACCAGCCGCAACTTTTGGGTGATTCAGGACGGTAAAAATATTTGGTCCGCCGCCGGCGTCGCGAAAAACAAGAAGAACTTCCAGGATCTCGTCTCAGTCGAAGCGGGGCAGCTTTTTCATCAACTCACGCGCGACAATCACACGCTGAGCCTCAAGGCGGTGATCACCAATTTTATCCCCTCGTCAGGTGACCACGTCGAGATCATGCGCGTCGAGATCCACAACACCGGCTCCTCCGAGACCGAGATCGAGGCCTGGGCAGCCGTGCCGATGTACGCGCGTTCCGCGGACAACCTTCGTGATCACCGGCACGTAACGTCCCTTCTGCACCGCATCGAAGCGCATCACAACGGCGTGCTCGTGACACCGACCATGACCTTTGATGAGCGCGGCCACCAAATCAACCGCATCACCTACGCCGTGCTCGGCGCGGACGGTCAGGGCAAGGCGCCGGACAGAGTGATTCCGACGGTTGAGGGCTTCATAGGGGAAGGCGGCAGCTTTGAATACCCCAAGAGCCTTTTTGAGGCCGATCATGACGAAGCGCAATACGCAAATATTCAAGGCAAAGAAGCCATGGGCGCGCTTCATTTTCCCAAGGTAAAACTCAAGCCGGGGGCCAAGGCCGAATTCATCGTCCTCCTCGGCATTGCCCATGAAAAATCAGAAATCGCCAAATGGCTTCACCATTACGCCTCGGCCGAAAAAGTTGAGAAAGCGTTGGCGCAGACCAAAGAGTTTTGGAAAGCCAAGTCCACGCAGGTCGTGTTTGAAACAGCCGATCCTGTCTTCAACGGCTGGCTCCGATGGGTCGGGCTTCAGCCCGTGTTCCGAAAGATCTTCGGCTGCTCCTTTTTACCCGACTTTGATTACGGGCGCGGCGGGCGCGGCTGGCGCGACCTCTGGCAGGACTGCCTGGCGCTCTTACTCACCCACCCTGAAGAAACGCGCGACACGCTGCTGCACAATTACGGCGGCGTCCGTATTGACGGCTCCAACGCGACCATCATCTCGGCCGGCGACCACCGCTTCATCGCGGACCGCAACTCCATCACCCGCGTCTGGATGGATCACGGCGTCTGGCCGTTCGTGACAACGGAACTTTACCTGCACGAATCCGGGGATATGGACTTCTTGCTCAAGAAAGCCCCTTACTTTAGAGACACTCAACAATCCCGCGCCGCCAAAAAAGACGCTGCCTGGAATGAGGCCTACGGGACTCGTCTCAAGACCAAGTCGGGTAAGATTTATCAGGGCACGCTCATTGAACACATTCTGATCCAGCATCTGGTGCAGTTTTTCAACGTCGGTTCCCACAACCATATCCGCCTCGAATGCGCGGACTGGAATGACGGTCTCGATATGGCCGCCGAAAAAGGCGAGAGCGTCGCGTTCACGGCTTTTTATGCGGGCAATCTGCGCCGCATCGCCGCCCTCCTCGACTACCTGGGTCAGGTCAAGAACCTGAAGACGCTCGAATTGGCCAAAGAGCTCGACATCCTGATCGACGCCGATGGCAAAAATAAGCCCGCGTATCACAATGTCGCCTATAAGCGCGAAACTCTAGAGCGGTACTTCAAAGCGGTGCAGCCCAAGATCTCGGGCAAGACACGCAAGTTTGCGGTGAGCGCGCTGGTGCAGGACCTGAACGCCAAGGCCGATTACCTCACCCGCCACGTGCGCGTGAAGGAGTGGATCAAGGTGAAGTCGGGTCACGAATTCTTTAATGGATATTACGACAACCAGGCCAAGCGCGTTGAGGGCGATCACGCTCACGGCGTGCGGATGACGCTGACGGGTCAGGTCTTCGCCGCGATGAGCGGCGTGGCGGATCAGCATCAGGTCTCTGAGATCATCAAATCCGTTAACAAATACCTCAAGGACCCTGTCCTCGGCGGCGTGCGCCTCAACACGGACTTCAAAGATATCCAGCCGGATCTCGGACGCGCCTTCTCCTTCGCCTACGGCGAAAAAGAAAACGGCGCCTTCTTCAATCACATGCAGGTGATGTATGCCAACGCGTTGTATAAGCGGGGTTTTGTGCAAGAGGGATATGAGGTGCTCAAAGGCATCTTCCGCATGGCGGTGAGCGTTGAGACCAGCAGGATTTATCCGGGATTGCCGGAGTACTTCAATTCGGAAGGCCGCGGCATGTACCATTACCTCACCGGTTCAGCGAGCTGGTACTTCATGACGTTGCTGACCGAGAGCTTCGGCGTCAAAGGTCATTACGGGGACTTGTTGATCGAGCCCAAGCTCACGGCGGATCAGTTTGTGGGTGCTGACGAGATCTCGGTCACCGCGCCTTTCGCGGACCGCAAGCTCCGCATCGTTTACCGCAACGCGGATAAGCTCTGCTACGGACAATACCGGGTCGCGGCCGCCGAACTCAACGGTAAGCCGATCGAGTCCCAGCTTGCCGCCCAGGACGCCGTCCTGATCGCCCGCGATACCCTGACTCGTCTGTCCGCGACTGGCGAACACACCCTCACGATCACTCTCGAGGCCAAGTCTCCTTCCGCCGCGGCCGTCGCGCCGGTGTACACGAGCCCGGTGCTGCTCGCCAATCTGAGACAAAAAGAATTAAAGTCCTCGTCCGGCAAAAAAAGCTTCAAAGAACGCCGCCTTCTCCGCCTGCCCAAGCTAAACAAGCTTTCGTTCAAGCACCTATAAAAATCTGATTGAAGTTCCGGCCGGCGTTATTGGAAGCTGGAGAGATGGCGTGTGATGGGGCGGTTCTTTTTGACCGCTTCGGCGGCGAGAGAAAGGTACTTTTCGCGGGACTTGGCATCGGCGATGCCGCCCGTCGCGGAGAGCGGCGGTGCGCTGGCGCCGTGACGCTTGTTGTAGCGGATGAGCCGGCCCGGATCGGTTTGCATCATCCGGTAATATTCGGCCGCCTGATGCAGAACATTAAAAAAATTGAATCTCCCCTGATTGGTGATGTACGTTCCCCAGAATCCGCCCACGATTCCCATGATATGACCGCGCGTCTCCGTATCCGGAGCCGGGTCCCCTGAGACGGCATTTGTGTTGTAGATGAGATTGAAGTCATCCACGAGATGGCGCTGGTTTAATTTGTCCCACACGATCACCGCTTTGGGCAGAAGACGCGCGTAAATCGTCGTCGAGAAGTTTACATCCCCGACCAAGCCATAGATGGCCGCGACATCAGTCTCGGGCACTGCTCCCTGCTGAGGGATAGTCGCGCCGGTCCATCGATTGTGCGCGCTCAAAAAGGCCGGATCGGTCCGAAGCGCGGTCAGCAGTCCCTGCGCTCGGGCCAAAAGACCCAGATACTCGGCTTCGTCATAATCCTCACCAGCAACGATCGAATAAAGCGGCGCCAACGCGTCCTCACCGGGGTGCTGAGCGCCCAAATTAATTCCATTGAGTTCTGCAATGGCTTGTCGGCCGGAGACACCCGCGGAGATCGCGATCGTTCTTCCGGAGTCCTGTTCGGTGAGCGGCGCGTCCAGCGCGCGAACCAGCGATGCGGCTTTATGGCTCAAACGCAGAAAGTGATCCTGATCTTCGTTGCGGTAAGCAAGGTCACCGTATTGTTTACCGACTTTTTCTAGAGTTTCGGGTGAGGCGGGGCCGGATTCGGGCAGGCCCATATCAAATAGAAGGTTGAGATCTGACACGGCGCCTGAGGCCTGTACTTTGGCAAGATACGCCTCGACCTCGGGGTCGGCTGCATGGGAAGCTCCCGCCATCATTCCGGTCAAAACTACAGACAAGAGAAGGATGCGAAGATAATTCATGTCAACCTCATGGGGGTAAAAAAATGTGCAGGAGGAGGGATTTGAACCCTCAATCCGTAAGGAACATGATCCTTAGTCATGCGCGTATGCCAATTCCGCCACTCCTGCAAAAGGGCTTCTATCCCGGAAGGGCTTCCGGGCGAGGCGATAT
>JAGOUK010000049.1 GCA_018061225.1 Candidatus Omnitrophota bacterium
GTGTGAGATCGGTCATATCAACGGACTCCTGATGAAGCTCTAAGAATGTCGTAGCCGCATCGGGGACGACGCGGATCACCACACGGTCGATCTTTGGCCGGTCTTCAAAGTAATCCTTATTGGCATAAAGCTCCACCCGGTCCCCCGCGATCCAACGGCCGAAGCGGTAAGGACCGGTACCGACCGGATGGCGCGAGAAACGCGTGTTCATGAGATTTTCATTTTCCAAAAGATGCCTGGGAAGCATCGACATTCCCCAGCTGGCCAGCCCCGGACTAAAAGGTTCTTTGTAGGTTACGCGGACCGTGAAGTCATCCGGAGTTTCAAGCTTTGCTACTTTTTCGAAGTCCCCGCCGTACGGCGTCGGCAATTCCGGGTCGGTGAGCTTGGCGTAAGTGAAGGCGACATCCGCCGAGGTAAACGGGCGTCCGTCCTGCCAACGGACATCTTTGCGGAGGTGAAACACGATCGTGATCCCGCCATCCAGAATCTCCCAGGATTCCGCCAATTCCCCCTCCAGCTCCAGCGAGGGGTTGTACCGAACCAGTCCATTAAATATCCTGGCCGCGACGGCGTGTGAAGCGGAATCCGTGGCTAAAAGGGGTATTAGATTGGAGGGTTCTGCCGGCGACGCGGTGACAAAGGTGTCTGCGGCCGCGGAAGCGCTCAGCGCCAGACTTGAGCACAAAATAAAAAACGCCGCGAATATACTTCGCGGCGTTTTAAATTGGCTGCGCTGCAGTTGCAACGACAGAGTGTATCCGTTACTTCTGAACTGTTTGCGCGGCGGTCTGAGCGGTATCGGCGGCTTTGACAGCTTCCGCTTTGACTGTCTCCACGACTTTGGCGCCTTCGGTCTGGGCGGTCTTGCCGGCCTCGGCCTGACTCTTCTTCGCGGCTTCGGCGAGTGCCTTCACAGCGTCTTCCAGGGATTTTTTGTCCATGACTTTGCCGCCGTCAACGCCTTCCGGGCCCTGCGTGTTGAAGATCGGCTGGATGCGCGCGCCTTCCATCAACGAACGCGAGCGGCGCGAGGTCAACAGCACCAAGGAGACTGACGTGATCAAAAAGCCGATCGCGCAGTAGGAGGTCAGCTTCATGAGCAGCGCGTTGGTCTGGGTGCCGAACAACTTTTGGGTCTGTTGAGCTCCGGATCCGCCGGCCATCTCCGAAAGTCCGCCGCCGCGGCCGGACTGGAGCAAGATCACTCCAATGAGCACGAGGCACGCGATGATGTGGAAAAAAACAAAGATCCCGTAGATCATGAGACCACCTGCTCCTGCGCGCCGCGAACAATGCCGGCGAGCGATGCCACTTCGAGGCTCGCGCCTCCAATCAGAGCACCGTCCACATCCGGCTGACGGAGCAGCTCGGAGGCGTTTTCGGGTTTCACGGAACCGCCGTAAAGGATCGGGAGTTCTTCCGACAAACCGGCGAAGTACAGCTG
Source organism: Candidatus Omnitrophota bacterium (assembly GCA_018061225.1). GTDB lineage: Bacteria > Omnitrophota > Gorgyraeia > 2-02-FULL-51-18 > JAGOUK01 > JAGOUK01. The sequence goes on from JAGOUK010000049.1 coordinate 1,448, forward strand.
CCCAATCGTTTCGCGGATAAACTTATGCGCTTCCTGTGCCTGCTCGGGGGTCGCGACCTTGCCGGTCCCGATCGCCCAGACAGGCTCATAAGCGATGTAGCAGCCGGCGGCGTCTTCGGGCGAAACGCCCGCGAGCGCGCCCTTGATCTGCTTCTCAAGCACGGCGTTGGTCTTGTCCGCTTCGCGCTCCTTGAGCAGCTCACCCACGCAAATGATGGGGGTCAGGCCAAGGCTGAGCGCGGACTGAACCTTCTTATTCACGGTGGCATCTGTTTCACCGAAGAACTGACGGCGTTCGGAATGACCGATGATCACGAACTCGCAGCCGGCGTCTTTGAGCATGACGCCCGAAACTTCGCCGGTGAAAGCGCCTTTGTCTTCCCAGTAGAGGTCCTGACCGCCAAGTTTGATGTCGGTGTCGCCAATCGCGTCATAGACGGCCGAGAGGCAGGTGAAGGACGGGCAAAGAACGATCTCCGGAGCGTCGCTGCCGAAGTTTTCGCGCTTCAAAAGGGTGGTAAATTTAACCGCTTCGCCGATGGTCTTGTTCAGTTTCCAATTGGCGGCAATGACTTTTTTTCTCATGGTTACTTTTTTTCTGGTAAGAGGTCGATGCCGGGGAGCTGTTTGCCCTCGAGATATTCGAGAGACGCTCCGCCGCCGGTGGAGATATGCGACATTTTGGGCGCGAGACCAAAGAGGGTCACGCACGCCGCGGTATCTCCGCCGCCGATGATCGACACGCAGTTGGTGTTGTTGGCCAGCGCCTGGGCGACGCCCAGCGAGCCGTTCTTGAAGTTCTTCATCTCGAACACGCCCATCGGGCCGTTCCACACAGCGGTGCGGGCATCCTTGAGCGCGTCCGCAAAAATCTTGGTCGTTTTGGGTCCGATATCGACGCCATCCCAACCATCCTTGATACCTTCTTGGATCTCGAAGGCTGCATCTTCCTTAAACTCTTGCACGGCAACATGGTCAACGGGCAGCAGAACCTTGATCCCCTTGGCGGCGGCTTTTTTGAGAATCTCTCCCGCCAGCTCCACCTTGTCTTTTTCGAAGCGCGACATGCCGATGGGGTATCCGGTGACTTTGGCGAAGGTGTAAGCCATCGCGCCGCCGATGATGATGAGGTCGACCTTGGGGATCATGTTCTCGATCAATCCGATCTTGTCAGAAACTTTGGCTCCGCCGAGGATGAGAACAAAGGGCTTAGCCGGATTCTTGGTCGCCTCGCCGAGATACTTGATCTCTTTGCCGAGGAGGAATCCCGCGCCCGAAGGCAGATGCGCGACGATGCCGGCCACGGACGCGTGCGCGCGATGGCTGGTTCCGAAAGCGTCATTGACATAAACATCGCCGTTCAGGCTCAACGCCTTGGCAAAATTGGGCTCGTTCTTCTCTTCTTCCGCGTGGAATCTCAAGTTTTCGAGCAGGATCAGCGCGTCCTTGGGAGCGGCGGCGATCTCAGCGGCGACTTTATCCCCGACGCAATCGGAGGCCAAAACCACCGGACGGCTTAGAAGCTTGGATAAGTGAGCTGCGACGGGCTTCAGACTGAATTCGGGAGTGGGCTTGCCCTTGGGACGGCCCAAATGGCTCATCAAAATCACGCGAGAAGCGCCGTGTTCTAACGCAAATTTAATCGTCGGGAGTGACTCGCGGATGCGGGTGTCGTCCGTGATGGCCTGATTAGCGTCGAGAGGCACATTGAAGTCCACGCGAATAAGTACGCGTTTGCCGTTTAAGTCCAAGTCCTGAATCGTCTGTTTCATGAAAAAATCCTTGTTGAACGGGTTCTAAAAATAAGTCGTAAATTCGATCAAAAAGCCGGAAATGCAAGGCGCGACAAGCGCCGCGTGCTACTGCACGCAAGCGCGAAGCAACGCCGCAGTTCCGGCTTTTTCATCGAATTTACCTGGTGCCAGCTTCGACGGGAAGCTTTTTCCCGACAAATTTGCAGAGGTCGACCACGCGGCTGGAGTAGCCCCACTCGTTGTCATACCAGCTGAACACCTTGACCAAGCGATTATTGAGCACGCTCGTCATCGCGGAATCAATGATCGAGGAGTGTGAGTTACCGTTGAAGTCCTTCGAGACGAGCGGCAGGTCGCAAACCTCAAGGATGCCCTTGAGCTCGGCGCCGGCGGCGCGCTTGAGTTCGGCGTTGATCTCTTCCTTGGTGGTGTCCTTCTCGACTTCGCACACCAGGTCGACGAGCGAAACGTTCGGCGTCGGGACGCGGATCGCGCAGCCGTCGATCTTGCCCTTCACTTCCGGGATAACGAGCGACACGGCCTTGGCGGCGCCGGTCGTGGTCGGGATCATCGAAAGGCAGGCGGCGCGGGCGCGGCGCAAGTCTTTGTGACCGAGATCGAGCACCTGCTGGTCATTGGTGTAAGAATGGATGGTGGTCATGAAGCCCTGCTTGAAGCCGAAGCGGTTGCGCAGGACTTTGACGAACGGCGCGAGACAGTTCGTCGTGCAGGACGCGTTGGAGATGATGTGGTGGTTGGCCGCATCATACTTGTCCTCGTTGACGCCGAGAACGATGGTGATGTCCTCGTTCGTGGCGGGGGCTGAGATGATGACTTTCTTGGCTCCGCCCTTGATGTGAGCGACGGCCTTCTCTTTATCCGTGAACACGCCGGTCGATTCGACGACGATATCCACCTTCATCTGACCCCAGGGAATCTGCGCCGGGTCACGGAACGACATCATCGAAATCTCGTGTCCGTTGACGACCAGGTTGGTGTCCTTGACCCGAACCTCGCCCTGGAAAGTACCGAGAATGGAATCATACTTCAGAAGATGCGCGTGGGTCGCGATGGGCACCGGAAGATCGTTGATCGCGACGATCTGAATCTCGGGGTTGCCTTGCGCGGCGCGAAAAATGTTGCGGCCGATACGTCCAAAACCATTGATACCTACTCTGATGGCCATCGTTGTTCCTCCTTGATGAATACGTGAAAAATTTGGCAATACCTGGATCCAAAGACCGAACGAAAAAGTCGACAATAAGTCGGCACAGTCCAACCGGCGGTTTGATCTAGAAGCGGGAATTATACCCCTGCCCCGAGGGGCAAGTCAAACGGAGGTTTGGGTGGGCGCGGGCCTGATGGGGCTCGGGGCGGTCAGATGCTGCGATGGCTGCCGTCGGCCAGAGCGATGAGGTCGGTCGCGGTCAGGGTGCCGGTGATCTTGCCGTTTTTGTTAACGACGATGATGATCTCGCTCTTGGATTCCTTGAACCTGCGAACGGCGGCGGCCAGCTGAGATTCATCTTCCATGACAATGAAGTTCTTCTTCACAATGTCGCGGATCGGACGGTCCCAGTCCTGAATCATGAGCTCCGGCACCGACAGAGCGTCCAGACGCCGGACATTCATGAGGCGCCGCTTTATATAGGAGTAGAGCTGCGTGTTGGGCACCTGCTTGTAGCTCACGGGGACCGGGGGAACCGGTTTACCCTCGGCAAATGCCAAATGGGATTCAAAAGCGGATGTTTTGTACTGGTTCTCAGTCGTCAAAAGGTATCGGAGCGAGCTGTCCGGCACCAGTTCCCCCTCCCCTTCGGGGATGGCGGAGAGGTAACACATTTCGTACGCGTCATCCATCGTGAGCATCAGTTCTTTGTAGCCGCGGCCGATGTAGTAGGCCAGCTCCTGATCCTGATCTTTGAACTCGGTGGCGTACTTTTCAAGTGTATCGATCGCATCGGCCAAAAAAACCCCTAGCGCCACGTCCATGTTGTACAGAATACCCGCCATAACGATCGCCGCGTCATCGGATTGTCCGGGTCCCACGCGGTGGCGGATATAAAAGTACCGGGTGAGGTCCCCCATGTCCGGATCGTACTCATCCATGATCAGCCCCTGCTTCCGGAAGTCTTCAATCTCGTGTTCATGCGCATCATGCGCAAGATGCTCGCCATCCATATTCATGCTGGACATGATGTTGGCATTGACGAAGTACAGCTTTCCTCCGCCGATCTTGATCTGATAACGCGCTTCCGTTTCCTTACGAACTTCAATATTGTCTCTCAGTCCGCCGAGGAAAATCCCCCGGAGAATGTCGCGCGCGTTGACACGCCGGTCACGGAACATGTCCATCCCCAGGAAGGGCTCGCCCTTGTGATTCACAAGCCGATCGCGCTTTTCGCCGTGCATGACAGTCTTTACAAAATCCACGATTTCGTCGATGAGCCCCTGCCGGTAGGCCTTGGTCTTCACCGGATCGCGCTTCAGGGCGCGCACCACATCATCTATGTTTGTATTTACGTAGGCGCGCTTATTGAAGACGCCCGCGCCGTTATGCGCGCGGCCTTCAATCGATTGGACAAAAATCATGTCCGAGACGTCGTTGGAGGTGATCAGTTTTTCGTGGGAACGGATGAGCTCGAAGTCCTTGCGGATGAGTTCCGCCGGAGCGATATCCTTGCGGAAGTCACGCGGCTGCGCGCCGCCCGGGACGGAGTTCATGAAGCCGAGTGAAGGAGAGGTGTTTGATGTCTCACTGTATAAAGTATACACTATGCTCTCGAACCAAACAAAACATGATCTTCTTCACAAATTTTTAACAATGCTCCAACCTCTTTCAAATAACGAGTCCGCGCCTCGGCCGCGGATCGCTTTATCAGCCGCAGCCATCCTTATTTTGTCCGCTTTTTTTTCCGCTCCCGCTCAGGCCGATGACGCGGTCGTGCCGGCGCAGGCTGCTGTCGAGCTGGCCGGCCAAGCTGAAGATTTTAGGACGCGAACGGATAAGCTGCTGGATCTGGATGAGCCTCTGGCACCCACCATTGAGACGACGGAGACACCTCAGGCCGCGCCCGCCGGTCAGGAAGTCAGCTTCTTGGTGAGCCGCGTACTTTTTGAAGGCAATACGATTTTTTCGTCGGCGGAATTGCAGCCTTTGGCCGCGCCGTTGATCGGGCGGACGGTCACCCTGGGCGATCTTCAAAAAGTCGCCGTAGCGGTCACCGACAAATACCGGGCAGCCGGCTACATCAACAGCCGAGCGTATATCGGACCTCAAAAAATCACGGACGGCGTCATCACCCTTTCGGTGATCGAAGCCCAGCTGGGCCGGATCAACATCAGCGGCGCTCGTTATTTTTCGACGGCTTTTTTAGAGGAAGCGACGCGACTTCCGCAAAATAATGCGCTGCAATATTCGGAGCTCGAGGAACGGCTTCGGTTTCTCAATCTAAACCCCGACCTTCGCGTCTCCGCATTTTTGGCCGCGGGCGCGGAACCCAAGACGACGGACCTCGAAATCAAGGTGGATGACCGATTCCCCCTGCACGGCTATTACGAATTCAACAACGAGGGAACCAAACTGACGCACCGTTCGCGTCATCTTCTCACTGGGGTGCACAACAATTTTCTGGGGCGCTCGGACACCCTTTCCGTGACGGCGGCCATGGCTGAGCAGGGTGCCTTTGATGCCATCTCTGGCGGATGGTCCATCCCCCTATGGAGAACGGGGACCACGTTTCAAATCTCCGGAAGCTATGTGCAGAGCCTGCTCGTCAAACATTTAAAATCGGCCGAGATCGAGGGCCTTTCCTGGAGCGTTACGCCGTCGGTGACGCAGATTCTCGTCAACTCGCCAAAGAATCAGATTTCTATCCGAACGGCATTTGAGATCAAAGACTCCAAAACGTCCGTCGACGATGAAAAGGCTAGTCTTGATCAGATGCGTGTTTTGGTGTTCGGACCCCGGTGGACTTCTTACGATTCCACGGGCCGGTCAAGCGTGTCAGCGGATCTGCACTGGGGCATCCCCAATCTCATGGGCGGATCGGAAGACCAGGACTTGAATGCCGGCCGCGCCGGGACCGGCGGCGACTTTGACTACTACACGGTCTCGGGGGTGCGCGTGCAGCGGCTGCCGGCCAAATTGATCGGAATCTTCAGGGGAGAGGCACAGTGGTCTGATGGAGATCTTGTCTCCATGGAGCAGATGCGGCTCGGAGGTGTTTCGAGTGTGCGCGGTTATCCGGAATCCGACTCCGCGGGTGACTACGGGTTTGTCGGATCAGCGGAATTGCTCGAGCCGTTCCCGGTTTCGGACGAAATCAAGATTCCGATCACCGGTGAAAGACTGAATCAGGCGGTGCGGCTGGCGGGTTTTGTGGATGCGGGCAAAGTCTTCAACTACACGCGCTCATCGTCGGTCGCGGTTAAGGACCGGATGTTGGTGGGGGCCGGATTTGGCCTTCGCGTGGACCTTAAGAACTCTTTATCGATTCGTTTTGATTACGCGTGGCCGTTGGGAGATGATTCAACGGATCAGGGCACGCAGCCTCAGGCGCATATCTCGGTCCGCATGGGCTACTGATCCAGCAAATCCCCTTCGCGCATTCCGCTTCCGTTCACAAAGTCCCTGAATCCCATCGGCCGTGATCCTTCCGGCTGCACTTCGAGTATCCAAACGTCGCCGCCGCCAGTTCTGACCCGAAGTCCGTTCGCCGGATTGATCTCGATCACTTGCCCCGCGAGCGCAATGCCTGCTGAAACCGGGATATCGTCAGCCAAACGCAGATTCAATACTTTTAGCAGCTTCCCTTTCCAGCGCGTTGCCGTCCCCGGCCAAATGGACAATGCCCTAACGCGATCGTGAATCTTGTCAGCCGTCCAATTCCAATCGAGCAGTGAATCTTCTTTTTTGAGCTTAGAACAATAGGTTGCCCGGCTATGATCCTGAGGAGTTTCTCTGGAGCGGCCTGCATGGATGAGGTCGAGCACCTGGACCGTCATACTGCCGCCGAGCGCGGACAAACGATCTGTGAGGGCCGCGGCATTTTCTTCAGCGCCGATCTCGACCTGTTGCTGCAGTATCACATCGCCCGAATCCAAAGCCTTGGCCATCCGCATAATCGTCATTCCCGTCCGCGTTTCGCCGTCCAAAAGCGCCTGAACCACCGGTGATGCTCCGCGGTATTTGGGCAACATCGAGGGGTGAACGTTGATGCAGCCCTTGGACGGCAACGCAAGAACCTCTTCGGACAAAAGCGCTCCGTACGATGCCACGACAAATATATCAGCTCCGACCGAGCGAAGTTCAGCCACCGTCTCGCTCG
>JAGOUK010000050.1 GCA_018061225.1 Candidatus Omnitrophota bacterium
CAGGCCATTCGATCCACAATTTGAAGAGTCTCTTCGTGACCTCCGGCGGGCCAAAGTACTCCAATTTGAGAGTGACCCGCATGGGGTTCACCGTGAAACGGCCGGAAGCATGATCTTAAGGATCACGGGTCAGGCCCCGAGGTCCGACCGGTCACCGAATTCCATTAGAACCGAGGCGGCAAACCTACAGTTGGCCCCGATTGAGGCCGCGAGATTGTGGGAAGTTGAGCCCGCGTATGTCGTATCCGCCAAAGGCCGGGATCCGCTGACCAAGCAAATGAGGACTTACGAGGTCCAGATCAAACTAAATAAGAGCACATCCGTTGTCAGCGCCACCAACCGGGATACTCATCAGGCATTCGACCTATCCGTGCCGCGGCTGCACTCCGACTCCGGATATTTTGGGTACGCAGCGCTCGCGAAGATCGCCCACGACTTGCGTCAATCCCTGGAGAAAGACCCTCCGTCGCCCGGCCGGATTTACCGGACCGCGCATGAACAAGCCAAAGCCGCGTTAAAAAGCAATTCCATACCGGCAGCGGATAAAGACCGGCTCCGGAGGCAATTTGCGGACCTTGGCCCGCTCGCCGACGAGATGAAGAGCCATCAGGAGCAGGATTGGTCGAACTTTAGAGATTCCGCCGATCGGCTGATCGTACAGTTGCGCCAAAAGATGGACGGTGCCCGCTTGGCGGCGTCCGCGGATGCGAGGAGCGAGGATGATCGCGGATTTGAGTTTGTAAGGCTCACACCGGCATCACAGCTGTCCAAGATGGAGGCGACCGGTCTTATGAATCAAATCATAGAATTGAGCAGACAAATAGATGGCGGCCAATTGGATCGGTACGCGCACCCGCCCACAGAATTGATGAGGAATAATTATGACCGCTTGATGCGCTCGGCGCTCATCGGGATCAGGTGGACAGACGGATTTGACGGTCAAAGACATGCCGAATTAAAGAGAGCTCGAGATCTTTGGAAAAATCAAAGACAAGCGATCGAAAACCGGCTGGGTAAATCGGTCAAACAATTAAATGCAGCGCCAAACCTTATCTCAGAGGACTTGAGGCGCGATATCTCAAAAATGCTCAAAGAATTAAGAGCGCTCAATGCTCATCTCACCGTCGCGCAGCTTCTGATCGCGGGAATGTTTCTAAATCCAAATCCCAAGAACGGGCTGGCGCCCATGGATGATGCGCTCTTTAGGAAAAAGGGTTTTGTTCAATCTATCCGCGGCGCTGCGACCAGCTGGGGAAAACTTCAGCTCATCATCAGCTCACAGGCCGAAGATGCGGATGGCGCGAAGGCAGAAGTCGGCAAAATTACCGAGGCGAAGGAACCGACAGAACTTTTTGATGAGGCGGGCGCGGCGGATCCCAGTCTTTTGGTTCAATCACAAAATCATTGGATTCCTTATGAAACATGGCTGACGAGGCTTCGGGAAGAGGATCAGCGCCGTGATGCGGAGCCTTCTGAAGCCCTGGCGGTGATTCGTTCGATATTGGGCTCTTTGATGTCGGTGGATACGAGCGCCGACCCCAATCAACAGACCGCTGATGACTGGGCTTTGCTGAAGCGGTTTGCGCAAGAAGCTGCCGCGGCGTTGGCCCGGAACCAGCCGCTGCCTTTTGAGATTTTGGGCGGACTGCATTCCACCGCGAAGCTTAATCTTCGCATGCCGATTCAGCATCAATTTAAAGATGCGGCGTCCATGCAGCGGGCCCCCCGCAGAATATTGGCGGACATTCAAGCGCAGAGGCAAATTTTGAACGGCTGGATGTTGCTGGTCCGATCGCTTCAAGCCATGTTGTCCAACAGCACGAAGCTGAACGCTTGGGAAAAAAATTATGTTCTAAAATCGATCGATGCGATCCACCAATGGGGCATCCGGGGAAAAGTCCCCGAGCGCAGAACTGTTATGGAAGCTGCGGAGGCTCTTTTAAATCCACAGAACCCAATTTCGTGGACTCGGAACGACCGGGCAAAGCTCAGCAAACTTCAAATCGCGCTTGCCGCCATGCAAAAACGGCTCGACGATCAAAGCCGAATACTTAGCCGCGTAAAACGCCGCGCGGCTGGCAGTGAAGGTGACGGCCAGGGCGCGCGGATGGCTGAGGACGGCAAAGCCAAAAAGCGAGTATGGACGGATGAAGCTCTGGTGCTGCAGATGCGGGATTTTAAGGCGCGTGGAATCAGCTCAACACTGGATCTTCAAGGGGACCCGACCGGCAAAGTAGTCTACAACGCGATCCGCGGATTGAATCATGGTGATTTTGCGGAAGGTATCCGGGTTTTGGGCGAGCGGTATCGCGAGCAATACGGCGAAGAGCCGGGATTCGCGCCGGAAGACTTCCTGGCGCGAAAGCGCGCCGCGGCGGATAAAGTCGTTTCGGCCATTCCCCGGACGGCTGTGCCGGTCGCACTCTTAGAATCGGAGCGGGAAGCATCGACAGATATTCGAAAAGCGCTCGCGGCATCACAAGTTTATCGGCTGGGTTTGACCGGCGGAGAAAAGCCTTCCTTGAAGGGATTCGGTTCAATAACGTTTGACGGAAAGCCCGCCGGCATACAAAGGGCGGCGACCTTCCGCATGGCGTCGCTGCTTAAGCTCACCGGACTTAGTCCGGACCAGATCGAGGCCTATGTCGTTCGGCAGCCGGGTTCAGAAATCCTTGAGTTGTGGATATTGGGGCCGACCCCCGGATATGAGGGCGCGGATGCTCCGACCTCCGTTTTTCTCAAATTGCCTTTAAATGAAAAAGGTTACCCGGCGGAATCCACCACAGCTTACGGCATAGAAATGAACAGTCAGAATTATGAAGTGATGTCGCTGATGCGAAAGACCGGGGTGATCACGCAGGCCATGCGGGATCTGTTCACCTACGAAGCTCTTAAAGTTCCCGATCGCGCGCATTGGACGCCGCGCGCGGTGATTTGGGCGATGCGCCGATACCCGGACACGCACGAACTCGTTAATCTTCGCCGCCGGGATCAGGATACGCACGGATTGAATATCACCGGCTGGGATGGGTTGTCCCAACGACTGGCGCAAGCCGACAAAGCAGAAGGAACCCTCGTGTTGCTGCGTTTAGCGCCTGCTGAGAAGCCGGAAGCGGCCGCGGCCGATACATCCTCCGCCGCCATCGACATCCGCGCGGTCCGGCTGCAGGCGGACGGCTCGCTGACCGAGACCATCGTTCACACACTGTCCGTTAAAGACGGCCGTATCGCCGAGGCTGAGAGCTATGAAAAACTCAATCTTCAAGCCCTTTTAGCGCTACAGGCTGGCGAGCAGGTTTGGAGCGAAGCAGAGCTCGGCGAAGTCAACGCAAGCCACTTTTTTTCGTACAAAAACCGCCGTTATTCACTCGGGGATTTTTTGAGCGGACGGTCCGAAAAGCTGGGTGCGGGCAAGTTGACGGGGATACGAATCATCACGCGCGGGGAAGACCCGCGCATCATTCTGAGTTTTGAAAAGCCAGGAACGATGATCCCCGACCAGATCATTCAACTGCATACGAACGGCCTTCCGGCAGTGCTTTCGGAAGACACTAAGATTAAGGGCAACAGTTCTGTTGTCGAGCTGCTGAAGCTGCAGAGTAAATTAAAAGAAGCGGCCGGCCGGCCGCTGTTCCAGACGACGCTGGACCTGGTCGGTGAGCGGGCCGCCCTGTCCGCGACCCCGATCCGCAAGGGATCGGGAGCGATCCAAAAAGCCCCCAAATTCAACCGGTTCACCACGGACCGGGTTACCTATGAGCTCGAATCGCTGGACAACTGGACAGTGCGCATGGGGCATCCGCAGCCCGTCGACTGGAAATTCCGGGCAGAATTGGACAGCGATACACCTCGTATCGTCATTTCGGCAAAGGGCTACCGGGATGGGTGGATTCCGCTTCAAAAAGTCTCCCGTCCACCGACCGGCGGCGGCAGAGTCCGAATCTATTACATCCCCGCCGCGCTTACAGATGAAGCGGTCGACGAGGTTGGAACCGACTCAACCAAGTCCCTCCATGCCCGATCCGCCATGCTCCTCATGGAAAAGAACAGCTCCATGCCTGAGTTATTGCCGGTCCTGACAGCGGCCCCAAGAGAACTCCCTCTTAAAGCCGCCACCAAGACCTTTTACTACAAAGATGTCGGATACAAGTATGAGTCGATGGAAATTGATCAAAACGGCCTTCGATTGGACCGAGTCGTCTTAGTTCAAGATGCGGCACTGCCTCGTATCGAAATGTATTTTTCGACTAAGGATCCGCTTAACGATAATGAATGGAAGGATCTGGAGGAGGTTCAGACCATTTATTTGGACCCCAAGCATCCCAATGTACCCATCACTTTAGATAGGCCCGAGGCGAATAAAGAAAAATATCACGGGAATTTATCGGTTCTTACACTCCTGTTGGATCAGAAGCGGTTGGCGGGCTCCCCGAACGCGCCCGAAGGTTTAATCGCAACATCTCTCGATCTAAAAAATCCGAACGACCGCGTTCGGCAGTTCAGCACCGAGGGCACCCACGAGATCTCGACATACAAAAATCGGGCCGGGCAAATACAAGTAAAGTTCGCGTACCGTTTGTATTCAATCACACTGTTGCTTAACTACAACGGCTGGGTTCAGGGAAGGGATGACCTAAAAGTAGAATTTGTGCAGGATGCGAATAATACGAATCCGAGATTGGTGTTTCGAATTTCTAAGAAGATTGCCGGAGCGGATGGAGCCTCAGCGGAACCGGCCGATGTCATTGAGGTATTGGAACCGCAGATTATCCCGCTAACCCGGGTGGGTGATGATTTTTGGCCCGCTGCCATGGGCGTTCCCAGTGATCGTATAAAAGATAATCCAAACAACCGGAAAAAGGAAGGATACCGAATCGTCGATATTCTAAAGGAACAACAAAATCGATCGGACGAAGGATTTTTTGCGACGACGCTTCGGGTTGAGCCCAAGCGCGCTCATCAGTCGGGAGCGAAGCCTGCATCGGGGGGAACCGTGGACCGCGAGGCCTATCCGCCAATCGCTTCAGGAGAGGTGTTGCAGGCCGCGCTGAACCGCGAGGCCCGAACGATCTATTTTAGGGGTGTGACTTACGGGTTCGCGACGTTTGAACAGACCGCTGGTGTCGTGATCGAGGACGCCAAAGTGGTCGGGACCGATACCGGTCCCCGCATGGAACTGACCGTGGCTCCGCTCGCGACGGATGAAGCATCTTCGGATGAAGCATTCCCGCCGGAGGCTCAAACGGTTCTCCTGAACCTCGACACGGAGTCCTTCGGACCGGCGGCCAATCCCGGCTCGGGCGCCAGGACGCTCTCGCTGTTACGGGTGCTGAGTGCCCAGCAGCTGCTCGCGGCCGGCGACCCGGAGAGCGGTTGGTTCAGCACAGAGCTTTCTCTGGCGTCCGGAAGCTCCCGGTCCGCCGCCGCGACCGGCGCTCCACGCGGCCGTTCCTCAGGCGCGGCTTCGGCGACGGGGGAATTCAAAGTGAATCAAAGTGGTCTCTTTAAGTTCAGAGGAACTTTTTATTACATGAACCGCCTGGCCAATAAGTGGGGGGTGGGCGCGGAGGAGATCGCCGCGCGCTATGATCTGACCGACCCCTCGGACGCCCGGCTCATTTTTTCGGCGGAGGGCAAAGCGGACCAGATCATCCATCTGGTTCAAGCCGTATCCGGCGGCAAAACCACGTTTTATCCGGCCGTTTACGTGTCGCCGGGCGCCGCTCTCTCCGGCTCCGTCAACGCGCTGAACGTTTTGAGGGATCAAAAGTCGAGTCCGGACGAACGGTTCTTCAAAACGGACCTGAGCTTCGAAAAAGTCAAAACCCCTGCAGCCCCCCGGGTCCGCAAACCGCGCGATGCGGCCGCCGCTCCCCGGGTCCGCGCGCCGCGGATCCCCAGGGCGAAGCCGGTCAAACCGGTCAAGACGAGAGCTGCCGCGCCGGCCGAGCGCCCAAAAAACCACAAAGAAACGATTCAGGCGAGACTGGACGGTTACTTTGCCGAAGCGCCGGCGGAGCAGTTGGGCCCCGGTGAATTATGGGTGTATGTTGATGCCTCAGAGCGTTTTGGGGAGATCAGACACGCATTAGAAGAGTCGGCCAAAAAATTCGATTTGCCGGAAAAATTCAACCGCCGCGGACACATTGTCGGCGTGAAGCAAGGTCCGTCACCCGGTGTCTTCAAGGTCACGGTCAATGCGGAGGCTGATTCGGGATTTGCGAACACAAATCACTGGGCGGCCAATGTGACCGGAGTAAGTCAATGGAATCCCGACCGTCACTGGGCCAAAACGAAGGCGGCCGGAATGAAGCCCGCGACTTGGATAGCAAACAGCACCTTTCCCTACCTGGTGAAGGATCTGTCGCACATCGCATTTTATGATGCCGACTCCGATCCGCTCGGCACCCGGGAAGCGGACTTGCTCGAGACGGCGGACGAGACGGCGTCATCATCAACAGACTCCGATCCTTCACTTGCAGTTGCCTTCACGACGCATCTCGGAGCGCGGATGGCTTATCCGGCAGATCTAAAATGGACAGAGGACCCAAACTTTATCCAATTGTTCAAAGGACATTCAATGCACGCAGATTTGCTGATGGGTATCCCAATGGACTTTGATGTGGAGAGCTCTAACAACGAGAGCAATTCTCCCGTGAGTAGAATTATCAGCTTTTGGCTGGAAAAAAATTTTAGGGGCAAGCGAGTTTTGGTGCTTGGGCCGGAGGATAACACATTTTCGCGGCGGCATAGTTTGGATAATTTGGTTGAGGCCTTCCGGAGGGTGGGCGTGGAAGCTGACGGAGTCAGCCCATATGCCTCTGAAGACTTGATCCAAAAAGGCGGATATTTTGCCGTATCGGCTCATCAGATGACCGGTGTCGACGACAATTCTTATGATGTCGTGGTGTCTATTGGGGGACTATACGACCCGCTGTATCTGGATACAATTTTTAGAAACAACACTACTCAGCAGCGCGAGTTTCTTGAAGGTTCCGCGGCCGAAATCAGCCGCGTTTTACGGCCGAATGGGAAAGCGTATATTCAAATTAGCCACTCCCATGGTAATCCCGACATGTATTCAGTGTTGGAGTCGAGTAAGAAATATTTTGTCCTGGATTATGGCGTCATGTACGGTGGCAGACATGGGCGGAGCGGCGAGCCGCAACAGACTGTCTGGGAGTTAATTAATTACAAGCCTAAGCCAGCTGCCGCTTTACCGGGAGCAAGACTTTCAGCCGCGGCCCCGGCAACGCAAAATGTTGATATGAAATCTCTGACTCAAACCCCGGGAGTGTTGGGGAGCATTGAGCCTATCACGCAGAGCGACGTGGAGAGATTTGCCGCCGCAGTTACGGCACAATGGCCGGTGGCGTCCGCTGCGACGAAAATAGCTCCGGCTCAAATCGCCGTCGAAATTGACGCGGAAAAATTTGCCTGGCTCAAACTATGGCGTGATGCATCGGGGCAGTTGATGGCTGAAATCGCCGGCACATTCTGGGAGCTTAAGAAGGATGGGGGGCAAGTTCGCCGTGAGCCCGTTGTCTCGGAGGCCCGGCCGGTGTCCGGCAAGGTTCGATTGAGTCCGGAAGAATGGACGCAGCTGCAGCAGGCGCTGATTCAGTCGTATGCTAAGCCCTTAGATCGGAGCGTGTTGCCCGGCGCGAACGCTGAGGGGGTTGTTTTTATCCATCTTGATGGGTTGATCGGGAATGACGCGCTCAGCGATGCCCGTTTAAGCGCCTTGGTTCAGGCTGTATCTGATTATGATTTCAAGACAGCCCTGGTTCTAAAAGGGAGCGATGGAAATACAGCGCGGTTCCGAGAACGGTTGGATCTTCAGGACCGCAAGTCCCGCGCCCTGCCTCGCAATTATGCTTCCGAGGGTACCGTGAATGGTATTGAGCGTGCGGTTCACGTGATGTCGCGGACAGACCGGGCGAACTATACCGCCGGCGTTACGGCGGATGCGGATTCTATCCGGACCATCCTCTTTGAAGATATCACAGCATCCACCGGCGAAAATGTGGCAGTGCACCTATACAAGCCCGGCATCACAGCGGCGCAGGCCTTGAGCCGTCTGACTGATATCAGTCCTGATGATGACGGGCTGCGGATGATTTATGATTATGTCGTACCTTACTTGGGTTCCGGGGCCCGCTCGCTCGGCCTTTCCAAGTTCTCCGAGTTCCTTGCGGGTCAGCTCTCGTCCAATGATCTGGACTCCTTCACCTTCCATATCATCGCCACCTTGAATATCAGCCAAGCCATCCAGCTCTATGCGCTCGGCGCCCGACTCTCCCGTCAGTCCGCGTAACCAAGCAGATTAAAATAGTCCGATTACGGCGATTTTTTTCCAAAAAAAATCTGGTGTCGCGGGAACAATCATGTAGAATGTCACGATATTTTTATATATACTGATTAATACTAAACCAACATGCCCCAACTATTTCCTAAACGCATCAACACCATCGCAAAACTCTCCATCATTGGAGCGTTGGGTGCTGTCGTTGGTCTGCTTGTGTTGGGC
>JAGOUK010000051.1 GCA_018061225.1 Candidatus Omnitrophota bacterium
TTCATATTATTCTGATTCTCCTTAGTGATCTGGTTACTCGTCATATCGCCTCAAATGCCCTGCGAATATTATTATGATTATATCCTCTCGCAGTTCCCGCTTCAATCTTCGCTATTCACTTTTTGGAGAGCCAGTCTTTGAGATAGGCGTGGTCTTCTGCGCCCAACTGCTCAAACTCACCGCCCACCTCATACACTTTTTCGGCCCCGCCGATCCATTCGACCCAGCGAACTTTAATCTGTCCTTCAATATCCCTGTCCGGCGTATGAAGCGCCACCGCGTAAGCCTGCCCCTTTTCCATTTTCAACTTAGTTCTAAAGCCGACGCCGCATTGAGAAACATCGTTGATATTGAGAACCACTCCGTCTCTAACGTCCCCTGACTTCGCAATACGGATCAGATTGATGGCCTTAACTCGTTCATGCCGCCTCTGCTCGGTTCGATCATCTTTGATATCCATGAACCAATTTAACAACGCCATCACAATCCTCCTTGATTGGTGTCCGGCCGGACCTTGCTGTCCTTGTGGCGGATCGAATGATATTCCAGAATCGCAATCACGATCAGTATCATGCAATACAGGAGCACAATCAACATATGCCCCCTCAAACTGGATATTTGCGTCGATAGCAGCGCAATCAAACCGGTAGTGATACCGACGATGTAGGCAAAAAGTACCGCGTCATGCCCGTCCATCCCCATTCGGACAAGCCTATGCGCAAAGTGGTTTCGATCCCCTTTCCAGGGAGCAACACCCCGGTAAAGTCGGACACACACCACGCTCAACAGGTCATAAATTGGCACACCAAACACAAAAAGGGGAACAAACAACGTCATGAAGTTCGGCTGTATCGATTTATAATCTGTGTGAAGGGACAGCACCGACATCATGAATCCCAAAAACATACTCCCGTTGTCACCCAAAAATGTCCTTGCCCTGTCATAATTGAATGGCAGGAATCCGAATATGGCTCCACCAAGAACAATAAAGATAAGTCCCATAAACGGCTGATAAACCGCCTGAGAAATACAAAACATGAACCCGCACGCAATAAAAGCAATGCCGCCGCAATGGCCATCGATCGAATCGATGAAGTTAAAGGCGTTCACGAGGGTCAGGATCCACAGCAGCGAGAGGAGTTTTCCGATAACGGGCAGCCCGGCGAACCACTGGATCTCGAACCCCGCGTTCACGAGCAGCGCGGCCACGGCCGCCTGTCCCGCAAATTTGAAGAGCGGCTTCAGCACGAATCGGTCGTCCAGCACGCCGAGCAGCACGATGATCAGGGATCCCGCAAAAAGCGGGGTCAGCATCGGGGTGAAGATATGCCGATCGGTGACAAAACGCTGAGGGAGATGGCGCATCAGCGTCTCGTAGGCCTCCGGATGTCCGATCACGTGAGCCAATAGGGCGGTCACCGTCCAAAAGGCGATAAAGATGGCCGTACCGCCCAGATAAGGCACCGGCCGCCCATGCAGTTTGATCTTATCGGGATAATCCAGCATTTTGAACCTGTGAGCCAGCGGGATGCTCAGGGAAGTGGTCACAAAGCCCAGCAGCACCGTGATGCAAAAGACGGTCAAATAAAAGATCCATTGGTAGACGTTGTCCATCACTCGCTCTCCGTCCTCTGAAGTTCCGCGCGGTTGCGGTCCGCGATCTCCAAAAAGTCCCACAGATACTGCTTTTGTTCTTTCGTGATGGGAGCGTCCACGAATCTCCTGATCTTGGTGAAGCCGGTTTCCGGGTAATAGGGGCTCGAGCGCAGATCCTCGTACAGCTGCCGGGCCCGCAAGTTCCACCGGTTCCGCTTGAGCACCGAAACCGTCTCTCTGGCCTCAAAAAGACTCAACATCATCAGGTCCGTCTTGAACTTGATGTTGACGGGCGAAAGAGCGACCGCCCGCTCCAATTCCTCCATCGCCCGCTCCGGTTCTCCCGCCGCCCGCAACGCCCGGGCCTTGCAGTAATAAAAGTAGGGGTTGGACGGGACGAGTTCGATGGCCGGGTCGATCGCGGCGGCGGCTTTGAGAGCGAAGTCCTGCCTGCCCTCCCCGCTCCCGGCCTTCAACGCGCGGTTGTAGTTCAAAAAGTGCGTCCTGACGTACGGATCCGGATCGTCCGGCCGGATCGTTTCGAGCCGCGAGAGCTTTTGGTCCGTCGGGATCCAGGAATTCGTCAACACGGACACGTGGTAGGAGCGGACGCCGTCCGCGGTCAGAAGCAAGGCGCACAGGACCGCGGCCGCGTACACGCCGGTCCTAAATCGCCGCCCGCTGCGGTCCCGGCGGTCCTGTGTCCTGAGATCGTCTTCGTAATGGTACGCGCGCGTGGACGAAGCCACCGCCGCCAGTTGGATCAGCAGCAGAAGGACCACGGCCGGCGCTCTGAGATGGGAATCGGACAGCAGCATCGGAGCGAAGGACGCCATCGCCAGCAGCCCCTGCCATCTGATCAGACGGCGGTACAAACTCCCGTCGTTGTAGGGACGTGCCGCGGCAGGGATGATGAGGACAGCCGCCGTGAGAAGGATGGCTACGAATATTCCTCCTTCGATCAACAGGTCCGCGTAACTTCCATGCGCGTGCTCGAACCGGTAGACCGTGTTGATGGAGTCGGGGCCTCCGGAGATAAGATGCCGCATAGAGACGTATTTGTACTGTCCCATCCCCCAGCCGGTCCAGGGACGCTCCAGGAAAAGACGCGCGTTCATCTGGATGATCTCCAGCCGAGTCTGCGCGTCGTGAACCAGCCGCTCCCAGGCGAGTCCGTTGACCGTTGTTTCGAGCAGCTTCGCGCTCGTCAACAAGGCGAACCCGGCGATCGACACGACGGCCAGCGCGATGATGGCCAGCTTATGTTTACCGGGAAGAAGGACGCACGCGACGGCGGAATAAAAGACCAGCAGGATCAACAAACTGGCTCTGGAATTGGTCGCGACCAGGCCGATCCCCATGACCAGCAGAGACGCCAACAAGAACAGGACTCCGCTGTCGAGCGATCCCTTCACGAAGCGCGCGACCCTTTTTAACAGTGTATCGCCACCCGCCGCGTAGCGGACATACCGGTAATAAAGGACGGATGCCGTCAGCGGCATCAGCAGCGCCGCGAACGCGCCGAACGTGTTCTCGTAATAAAAAAATCCGAAGGAAGCGGAAGATAATTGAGAGCGGTCCCGGCCCAGCAGGTCCCAGCTTCCCGTGAACCGGTACGCGATGCCGAACAGCGCCGCCAGAAGACCCAGCATCGAGGCGTAGGTCAGAAGACGCTGGAACGCCTCGGGCCGCCGGGCGATCGGAAGCAGGGCCATGAAAAAGGCCATATAAAATAGCAGATGATACAGGTACTGCCGTGCCCCAAAATTATGGGCGGCTCCGCTTTGGAAGCAGATGACGCACGCCGTCAAGGCGGTCACACCCAGCGTCAGCAAGGCCGAACGAGGCATGTCTTCCGGCTTCAGCCGCTCAAACGCGCAAAGGGCACAGAGCGTGCCCAGCGCCGCGATCATGGCGGCCTTCATCCACACGGAGGTCATAGAGGCGGGGTCCAGGCCGAACAGGCTCAGGGCCAGGATGATGCTCAGCAGGGATTGATGGAGTATCCTGACGGCGCGGAGCCGCACACTCGGGTTCACAAAATGGCTCTCGGACGAACCGCCGTCACGCGGCCGTTCCGAGCTTACTTTGAACCGGCGCCTTTGTATTGGTATCCATGGTAATGTTTGTCATGGTGGATATCCAGGCGGTTCAGGACGGTGCCGTATAAATTGGTGTTCAACAGTCTGAACTTATCGAAAGCCCGCATGAGAGCCCTGCGGTTCATCAGACCCGATCCGATCACGAACATCGTTCCATGGACTTTCTGCGAGATGATGGAGGCTTCCGGAATGCTCAGGAACGGCGGAGAATCGATGATCACCCGCGTGTAATTCTTTTCTACGACCCTGATGAGATCATCGAACGCACTCGAGGTGAACAGAGCCTCCGGGTTCTTGGAGACACTCCCCGCCGGGATAATGTCGAGGTTGGAGAATCCGGGCACCGAAGTGACCACCTGCTCATACTCCGCGGTGCCGATCAAAAAGTCCGCCAGACCCGGACGGGTTTTGACATCCGAGATACCGATCTTGTCCGAGATCCCGGGTTTACGGATATCCGCCTCGATGATCAGAACCTTGTCTTCGGTCCCGAGGATCTTGCGGTTCTTGTCCGTCCCCAGCCGGGCCATCGTGTACGCCAGCAAGGCGCTCACGGAGGATTTTCCCTCCCCCTCCACCGAACTGGTGACCATGATGAGCTTGTTCTTGTCCTTCGGCATCGAAAATATAAGCGCCGTGTGAAGCATGGCGATCGCGTCCCGGGTGGACTGGTTCTCGAGGATATCCTGTACGGTGAGTTCCTTCTTTTTGGAATCCACGAGCGGCAGGTATCCCAGATACGGAACGCTCGCGATCTGCGCCAGATCGTCTTCGCTGCTGATCGTCGTCATTAAGGCGCCCAGGAACGCGGCGACGGCGCACGCGGCCAAAAAGCCCACGATCAGGAACACCAGAACTATCTTGACGCGGTCGGGCCCGGACGGCTCCGTCGGAACTTTGCCGGTTTCGAAGATGCTCATCTTGGACGACTTGACCTCACCGGAGAGCGTCCGTTTGAGGCCGGCCACGGTGTTGGCGATCTCCAGCTTGATCCGCTCTTCCACCTGGCTGAGATTCCGGATCATTTCGATCACGGCGGGGTTTTCGTCCGTGTAGCGCGCCCTGAGCTTCGCAAGTTCCGCCTCATAACGCAGCTTGTCTTTCTTGAGTTCCTGGATCAGCACGTTCTCCTGGATACTGGGTAGACTTTCGATGAAATAAGGGTCCGACATCTTCTCAATGACCGCGGTGGGATCCGTTTCGGACCCTCCGGGCAGCAGCCTCAGGAGCTGTTGATTGGTCATGAGGCTCTGCCTCATGCTTTCGCGGGTGTACTGGACCGCGATGGCGTTAGCGAACTTGGCGGCCCAATGAGGGTCGTAGTCGGTCACCTCAATGCTGAAGATGTTGGTCTTACGCTGCTGATAGGCCCGCGTTTCTTTCTGAAGGGTCGCGGCCGCCAGCTGGTCCGATTCGACGTTGAAGTAGGTCTTGGCGTCCAGATCCTTGGCTACGGCGACCAGGACCGGCATGCTGGTCGCGATGACCAGCTGCGTATCCATATATTCTTTGGACTGGGTCGAAGTGCCGGTGGGCGCCGCTTCCGTGTAAGCCGTTGTCCGGGTCTGTGTATCATCGATCAGGATCGTGCTCGTGGACTGATACACGTCCCGTTGATTCGCGGCATAGAACACCCCGACCACGAACGCGGCCGCCAGAATGGTGACGACATGCCACCGGAAGCGGTACAACGTCTTCGCGAATTGAATAAGCTCGGTCATCTCCCCCTGGGAATTTTCCTGAACGGGTGCGAGATCGGGTTCGGATGGGTTCATCGAAGCTCCTTAGAAGGTTGATTCGCCGACATAAACGACATCCCCGGAATAGATCTCCGGATCATCCGATCTGGCTTCAAAAATATCGTGAAGATTGTAGACCGTGGTCTTCCGCTCGCCGTCGCGGTTCGAAACGACTTTGACCGCCCTCGGATTGGCGATCGGGGTGAACCCTCCGGCTTGAGCGATGGCCTTGAGCAGTGATGATCCTGCGGGCGTCATGGGCTGGGCTCCCTGCGTTTTGACCTGCCCCAGGACCAGGACCACATCGTAACCGACGTCGCTCTTGTCCTTGACCAGCGAAACGCTGATCAGGGGGTCTTTAATGTACTTTTTCATGGCCTCCGCCAGCGACTTCCGGAACTCTTCGATCGACATGTCCGCCGCCTTCACCTCACCAATCAGCGGAAAAATGATCATACCGGTCTCGCCGACCCGGTATTCCCCGCTCAGGTCCTTCTCACGAAAGACCTCGATGCTCAGGACCGAACCGATCTTGACCATGAACTGACCGTCCACCGGCTTGGCGGCGTCCGCCTCGTCCGCCAGGACCGTGCCGGGCGTCAGCATAAGCGCCGTGAGCGCGAACGCCAGAATATGGAGATGGGTTTTAAAATTTCTTGTCATAAGTGACCTCGCAGATGTGATTGATGCGGCCGTCGGTTTTAAGTTTGGAGTCCACGTCCAGGTACGCGTACTTCAGCGTGAGCGCGGAAGAGGGGTCTATCTTATACTTCATCGAGACATTTGTTCCCCAGTGCGTCTCGCGCCTGATGGCCGTAAAGCGGTCCTGGGGAAAATCGGGATCCACGACGGTGGTCGGAAGCGAGTCGCTGTCGCCGGTCACCGTCCGGATCGATTCGGCCGCGGAGAACGAGAGTTTGGGCGACAGATCATGATCGATCCGGAAGCTCCCCAATAAATTTTCCGGGTCTGCCGCCGTTTCGGTGATCGTAGCGACCTGCGAACGACTGGCGTTGAGGGTCACGCGTGTTTTGGGCGAATACCGGTACGTCACGACGCCGGCGAATGACACGAATTCGTTCATCGGACTGGTTTCTTGGCTGCGTTTGGCGTAATCCAGCGAACCTCTTAAGTTGTAAAAGACCTTGTCCGAAAATCTTCCGCTGATCCCGAGGTAGTAATTATAAATATTAATATCGTCCGCATCGTCTCCCTTGGGAGGGCGGTTCATTCGAAAGATGACCCCGCCGTTGAGCTTGGTCTTGGCTGTGAGCGCGTATTGATACCGCGCGTCGAAGGCATGATTGCGCGTATCCACGGAGTTCTTGGTATCGCTTAAGTAAGCGCGGGTGTCACGGCTGTATTCGAGTCTAAAGGTCGTCTTGGGCGTGTGAGCGTATTCCACGGCCGCCTTGAAGTCGGAGGTCATGTACCGGCTGGGTTTGATCGAGGCCTCCTCGGACTTGATGCTCGACGCGTCGAGATCGCCCGAAAAGATCCAAGTGGTCTTGGCAAAGGTCCTCGACAGAGTCTGTGACCAGGCGTGATCGACGCGGTCGTTGTGCGGCGTGTTCATGTGCAGGAAACGCCCCATCGTGTAATCCGACTTGTAGGTCCAGCCCATCTGACGCGTCGTGGCACGCACCCCCGGATAATAGGAAAATTCCGTTTCTCCCAGAGCGTCGGCCCGCCGCTCAAAATAATTACTCTCCCGGACCGTCTTCATCGACATGTCGGTCTTGATCTCCAGCGGAATCTGCTCGTTGGCCGAGTCCATCTCGAGACCCAGCATCTCCCTCAGCTGTTCCCTGGGGATCGTCGGAGCCTGGGTTTCTTCGGGGGTGAATTTTTTTTTGAACGCTTCGGCCGGCTCGATATCGGATTCGGCGGCCTTCTTTTCGAAGGCCTCACGTTCGGCGGCCAGATCCTGCTGGGCCTTGAGACTCCGCCGGATCTGCTCCGGCGTCAGCTCCAGCGTACCGATCTGCGATTCGATGTTTTCGTTGAATTCGTCAAGGATCCGCATCGACCGCTTGCGGTTCAAAT
The DNA here is from genome assembly GCA_018061225.1 of Candidatus Omnitrophota bacterium. Lineage (GTDB taxonomy): Bacteria > Omnitrophota > Gorgyraeia > 2-02-FULL-51-18 > JAGOUK01 > JAGOUK01. Next base: position 7,484 of record JAGOUK010000051.1, read on the forward strand.
TTTCGAGCTCTCTGTCAAAAGCGGCATAGGAATCCCCGGCGATCAAAATGATCGCCAAAAATACCCCAATTACCCCCCCAAACCCCCGTATTCGCACATGCCCCCCGCGCTTATTATGATTTCAATCGGTCGTCAACATTAATGATCGTCTTGGCCCCTCCAGGCATCTCACGTAGGGGAGACGGACGGGTCATTTGGATCAGTTTTTTTGAACGGTTCAACCGGTTTACCGTTCCCTAAAAGACCGGTATCCACGCCGCCGCCGCCACCATTAAAAATAAAGGGTTGTTGGCCGTTCGGATTGCCTAAATTACCCGGTATGACAGGTCCGGCCCCGGGACCGGCCGGCGCCATGCCTCCGCTACCGCCAAACCAGATCAGCGGAGCCTGGTCAGGATCACTTCCTTTTTCCGATTCTACACTGTAAGCCATGCTGATCTCCATCCCGATCTGCTGAAGCAGGTTGTTTCCATGAGAGATCAGTTGCGTATAATCGGGATTTGTGCCCGTGCTCCCGCCCGTACTGGCGGTATTCCAGCTTCCCCACGACCCAGAAACGGCAGGTCCCGAGTCAGAAATAGCCGAGGGATTCGCGGCCGGCACAAAACTGGTCGGCGCAGACTCAATCCCGGGACTCAACGGCCCGGAATTATCGTACGGCGGGGTTAGCGGGTTGGAGTTCTGAGAGATCATGTTATTGAACGGTGTCGTGGGA
>JAGOUK010000052.1 GCA_018061225.1 Candidatus Omnitrophota bacterium
CCTTATGGTTGTAAATGGACCTGCCGCCCTGCAGGGGCGACTGATGGGAATCCATTCTATTCTTTTCTGTAAAATATTCCAGTCATTGGGCGGTATAATGTGGGCGAAGTTTTTAGACCGCTATTCGGGGTGTAGCTCAGCTTGGCTAGAGCGCTTGCTTTGGGAGCAAGAAGTCACAGGTTCGAATCCTGTCACCCCGACCATTTTTATTCCGCTACCTCATTCTAAATCGTAAAAAGTTCTGAAGAGAATCCACCATCAGGTAGGGATTGGTCGCCCGCTCGCGCTCAAGCGTGGAAGTGGGTCGGTCGGCATAATTGTGTCCTGGCAGCAATAATGTCTTGGAGGACAGGCGGCCGAGACGTTCGTGAAGGCTTTTGTACATTTCCTCCGGGCTTGAGCCCTCGAAGTCGCAGCGCCCGCAGGCGCCGATGAAGAGGGTGTCGCCCGAAACCAAATTATCGCGCACGTGGAAGCATTGCGAACCAGGCGTATGTCCTGGCGTATGGATCAGCTCCACCTCCACCTCACCCACTCGGATCTTTTCTCCTCCTCGAGTGGCTTTGAGTGCGCCCCGGGGGACATCCGGCTCCAAGTAAGGGATATCCTCTTTGTGGATGTAGACCGGGATATCCTTTGCGGCGAGAAGATCGGCGATGCCATTGGTGTGATCGTAATGATGGTGCGTGATCAGAGCGCCGGCGATGCGCACGTCCTCCTGAGCCGCGTGCTTCAGGATGGTGTCCACTTCCCAGGCCGGATCCACCACCAACACCTCGCGCGTCTTGGCATCACCAATAAAATAAACAAAGTTTTCCATCATGCCGATTTCGTACTGACGGATCAAAAGTCCGGTATCGCTCATTTGGCGGCCTGCTTCTTACGCGATGCTTTAAGCGCGTCGTCGAGCGGCACCAGTACGATTCCAAGCCGCTTGGCGATCGGGAACACGCGTTCATCGCGGTAGAACTCACCGTAGCAGATTCGAAGAACACCGGAATTAGCAATGAGCTTGAAGCAGTTCCAGCATGGGGACGCGGTGGTGTAAATGGTCGCCCCGTCGATCCGAACGCCGTTTTTGGCCGCCTGAATGATGGCATTGGCTTCGGCGTGAACGGTGGCGACGCAGTGCCCGTGATCCATGAGATGGCCGACTTCAGAACAGTGGGGCATTTTGCGGATCGATCCGTTGTATCCGGTGGACAAAATCGTCTTGTCCCGAACAATCACCGCTCCGACAAATTTGCGGTCACAGGTTGAACGCGTCGACACCTCGCGCGCGATGTTCATAAAATACTCATCCCAATCGACGCGGTGGGGTGTGGTTTTGTTTTGTTTCATGGAGTTATTCTATCATTGGGGAAGCAGGACATGCATCTGAGTCCCCTTCCCAAGACCCTGACTCTCGGCCCAGACCACGCCGTTATGAAAAGTGACGATCTTTTGAGCGATGGTAAGACCGACGCCGCTTCCTTCAGCGGCCGCGGTCTTCTGAAAAAACCGCCCAAATATTCTGGAGAGGTCACCCGCTTCCAGACCAACGCCGGTGTCCGAGACCGTGATCTTGGCGAATTCCCCGTCGGTCTGCAGCGTGACCGCCACTTCTCCGCCATCCGTAAACTTGATCGCGTTGTGAATGAGGTTTACGAACAAACGGCGTATCATCTCCTGATCGCCCTGAATCCGGAGCGGACGGTCCGGATGATGCACAATCAGCCCCACGCCTTTGCGTTCGGCCAAATCCCTGAACTCCGCGGTCACGCCCTCAACAACCGCAGTGAGATCCATTTGCCCCATCTCGACCTGCGCTGCGTTGGATTCCAGCCGTGATAAATGAAGAATGCCGTCCACGGTCTGCTGCAGCCGGCCTACAGCCCGGCGGCACACATCCAGCTGCTGCCCCGTCTTAACTTGAATCTCGTCGGGGAGCTTCTGCTCCAAAAGCTCCAGCGACACCGCCAACTTGGCCATGGGTGTCTTGAGTTCGTGCGCGACATCCTGAAGTATCGTATCCTTCATGGCTTCGAGCTTCTTTCGCTGCGTGATGTCGCGCGCGATGGCCTCAACCATTTTCTTGCCCCGATACGGGAAGGCCCGTGCGTGGATAAACAAATCGATCGGCTCACGGCTTCGGTTGATCAGGCGGACTTCAAAGAGAACATTCTCTCCTGAGGAGAAGGCCCGGCGGATATGATCCCCCAGCGCATGATCCGGCGAAGCATCCAAATCTGAGAGTCGAATGGCCTTGAGGTCCTCGAGGGAATATTGAAGCAGGCCGAGGAAGGTTCGGTTGCTCTCAACCGGCCTGAGGCTTTCGGGGTCGATGACGACAATTCCGTCGGAAGCATGATCAAAGATATTTTGAAAATGTTCGTGTTCGATCTCCACTTCCCGCGTCCGGTCCGCGATGGCTTCCGCCAGCCGCTGATTCCAGAGCACGCTGCCGAGCAGCACCACGGTCATAAGGCCGATCACGCCCAAGAATACTCCAAGAGCCAGACGGCTATCCCCCATCCAACCGATCCGTCTTGCCAGCCACTGATCCTGCATCTCCTGCAGCCGGTAATTTTTTTGCAAATCATCAATTGCCTGGGTGATCTGATCGGCCAACCCCGCCCGATCCTGATGGACGGCAAAAACACGCTTGCGGAGCATAACAGGGTCTCCGACCGTCGTAATCTCCTTGAGCTGCTGCTTCTGGATCACGTAATGACTCTCATATTCATCTCCAACAAAAACGTCCACCGCGTGCGTCATGAGATTCTTGAGCCCGGATTCGGCGGAAGGTTCTACCAGGCGATTCGCGGGTTGTATGAGGCGGAGCATTTCACCTACATCGATACCGTCGCGAATGCTGATGCGGAGATGATTAAGATCCGCAAGCTCCTGAACGACGTTGGTCTTTTCGTGGATGAAGAGGCGCGCACGTTGATACAGGTACGGGCGCGAAAGAACGTATGTTTTTTCTACGGCGGGATTCACGATCACTCCGACCGCGATGTCGGCGCGGCCGTCATCAAGCATTTCAGCGACTTCCTGGGCGGGCATGATCTTGACGGTGACTTTGCGCTTGAGTTCGCGGCCCACCGCCCGGGCAACATCGATGTCTAAACCCTTAAGGTTACCGTGGCTGTCCACGGAATGGTAGGGCGGAGTGTCTCCCGACATTACGATCACAAGCGGGGTGTTCTCAGCCGTCAACGCGGGAGCCGTGATAAAAAGCGCGCAAAAAGCCGCTGCGGCACACAGCCAGAGACCGGGAGCCCTGGGTGTCCGGTTATCCGGGCGCCGCTGACCGCCGGGGAGATGACTCATTCAAACAAGTCCTTTTGTGATCCGGTGTCCGGACGGTTTCTGCCGGGCGGGGTCGGCAGCGGCCGGGGACGTTCTCCGGTCGGGAGCGTGAGAACCACTTTTTTGAGCGCTCCGGGCTCCGGCATCTCATCAAATTGATTCAACATAAAGCGGAGCAGATTCATTTGAACGTCCGGCTCGAGGTATTCGCTCTGCCTAAATAGCGATCCTTTGGTCAGGATGCAGGCCCGCGGAGGACGCAGGGCCTCCACCGCTTCCTGGGTGTATGCCAAAGAAACGGTCGGGACCCCCTCATCTTCGATCGCGCGCTGGACCAGAAAGGCGATTTCCTGACTCAAAATGGATGATGTGATGATCAAGACCTTGTCGACCCCTTCATAGCGGATGCGGCGGGCCGTGTCCTTGGCCGAGCCGTCGACAACACGGTTCGGACGCGTCGTGAAGCTGTAAAAGCTGTAATGGTTGGCCGCGACCGACCCGATGAACCCCTGTGCCTTCAGGTCGTTGAGACGATCCAAGGGCAGCAGCAAATTAGGATCGAGCAAGGCCGGGCGCCGGTCGACCGTCCGGTGGGAAAGGATCAATTTATTCAGCGCCATGTCGCGCGGAATCACCCTAAAGGTCCAGTCCCCCGCGGGACTATTCTCGAGGAACGGGGGTTGTCCTTTGGAGTGATAGCCGGCCGTCGTGACGATCGCCACCTTGGAATTCGCCAGGGCGACCGAGTTGCGGGCCCAAGGTATGCTGGCGGTCAGTTTGGGATAGCGCAGCAGGCGCGCGAGGGTGTCTGATGGGCCCCTGCGCAAATGCGTGGTCCTGGAAGACAGGTAAAGTGAAGTTTCTTTGACGAACGGAAGATTAAAAGCGGAGGCGAATAAGCTCATCGATCACCGTCTGGTTGGCTGGAGGAAATTTATATTGGTCTAATTCGTGGGAGGCAACCCACCGCGCTTCCGCGCAATCGATCGCCTGAGGTTCTCCCGACACATAACGGCACAAAAAGTATACGAGGCGCAGCGGGTTCCCGGGATAGGGATTTTCGATCGTGCAGATATGTTTGTCAGCAGTGATGATGACGCCGAGCTCTTCCATCACCTCACGCTCCGCGCAGGCCTCCAGGGTTTCACCCTCTTCGCGGCCGCCGCCAGGGAATTCCCAATACCCGCCGAAGCTGTCCTCTTCCTTCCGGCGCGAGATCAGAATTCTCCCGTCGCCGCCGCGGATCACGGCCACACCGCATTCCCTCATGGATAAACCTTCAACACCGAATCTTTGGGAATCCAGCCGGTCTGCCCGCTCGACAAACGCACGAGATACCAGTCGCCGGATTGCTTCTGGATGCGCAGGGACGCGCCTTCTTTGAGCTGACGCGCTTTGCTATCAGCTTCTGTCGGCCCATAGCGCACAAACACTTCCTTTTGCCGCACCACAGCGGCCGGATAACGAATCTCGTTCCAACGAATCCAAGCCGCGCCCCACACCAGCGTCGAAACCAACAGAGTAATCCAAAAAATCGTTCCAAAAAACGCCCGCCACGGCCGGATGTAGGCAAAGGCCAGCATGCACAGCACCAATAGAATGGTCGAGATTTGAAGCGCAAGCTCAACCTCGGATGTCCGGACATAATCCAGAAGGCGCTGAACCGGTTCGAGGATTCCTGCTTCCGGCGCGGTCGATTCTCCGAGCGCCGCTTTGACCAGCGCGCGGTTGAATCGAATGTCCTCATCCCTTGGATCCATGACAAAAGCCCTCTCGTAGGCCCAAATCCCGCGGCCAAGTTCACCGGAGCGTATCCAGCTGTTTCCAAGATTAAAATAAACGGCTGATGATTCCGTCCCCGAGGCGGCCACGCGCCCGAATTCCACTGCTGCTTCTTTGAATTTTGCGGCCTTGTACAGATCCACCCCTTTGGCGAAATTGCCTGCCGGCACTGCGGCCGGCGGATGATCCGCGGCCTGCTCTGCCGCATCCACAAACCCTGCAGCAAGCATCAGGCACAAGGCGGCGAGGAAAGTCCAGAAAATGCTTTTTCCTAATATCACACGCGGTTTCATAGGCGCTTTTTCTCCATGAGACTCACAATGCGCTCCGCTTCACTATAAAGATTTTTACGCTCTTCCTGCGACATCTTCACCTGAGCAAAACGCCCGTAATCGATACGGTGAAACAAATCGCGAACCGCGCCTATCTCTTCCGGGGAGAGCTTGTCCCTCAGAGCCTCTTCAACACGCGCGATCCCAACCCCGCCAATCTCGATGCGGAGCTTATCGGCGAAGTATCCGTACACGCCGCGTGACACGGCTTCAAAAAATTCTTTTTCTGAATCCCCTTTCACCGCGCGCTTGGCGATGCGGAAGTGCTTCTGGGCTTCGCCTTTGAACCGCTTTGGCTTTGCCCCCAATAAATTAATACCTAGCTTCTCAAAGGACAGCCGGAGAACCAAAAATACCAACGCGGTCAAAAAAGCGGATATCTGAAGCAGCCAATAAATCCTGCCGGTCATCGGCGGAGCGCTCAAATGACCAATGGCGCCTTGATTGGCTTTGACGAACCGTATGCCTTCCAGCCCCGGGGGGTCTGACGGTGCTGTGGGCCCGGCCGCGGGAGCGGATGGGATCGCAGGTTCGGGCTGGGACGCTTCCCCTTCTGGGGCGGGAGTGACTTTGAGCGTCATGGGGCGGGTCTGCAGCGTCACATATTGCTCTTTGACGGGATCAAAGAAGCTGAAGGGAATAGCGGGAAAAGTATAATCTCCGGCGCGCCGCGGCACCAGTACAGTTTCTAAGGTCTTTTCACCCTCAACCGTCATACGTTCTTTATTCAGATTGAGACCTGATGAAGAGTCGTAGGACTTGAAGCTGTCCATTTTGACCGGTTTGGGCATATCGAGCGTGTTGAGATTACCTTCACCGGTGACGCGAAGTTTGAGCGTGACGGGATGCCCCTCCTCAACCTGTATTTGGTCGAGGGATGCTTCAATTTTAAAATGTCCCACCGCTCCGCTGAAGTCCGCCGGCTTGCCCTCGATCGGAAGGGGCTTGATATTAAAATTGATCGGTTCTGTTTCTAATATTCTCGGATGGATCTCGGTGACCAAACGCGCCGGGTTGTAGCGCCGACCAAAAAAGGAGCTCTGGGCGAACGGGCTGCCGCCGGAAGCATCCCTGACGATTTCGGCGTCCACTTTGAGCGACCCGGGATTGAAGCGCTTCACGCCGGCCTCTGTCGGAAAAAGCGCCACCTGACGAACATCCGCGATGACGTAACGGTACCCGCCCAAATTACGTTCCTGGCGGCTTACCTGCGGATTGGGAGGAAAATCCTCAACCCAGAATCCGGCCGTTTCGGGTTCATCTTCAAAGCCTTTGAACGTGGCTGATGTGCGCGTGTAAAGCGTGTACGTCAAATAGATGGGCTGGTTCACATAGGCTTCTTCGCGGTCAGACCAGGCGCGGACAAATATTTCTTGGCTGGCCATGTAATCGGGGGGCATGGAACGCGATGAGGGCGGAACAACACGGGCGATCGGTTTGCCGGCGGAGCTGGTGGGCGGCCGCGCGGCGGTGGTTGGGCCAACTTCTATCTTGAGATTGCCCGTCTTAAAGACTTTGCCGTTGATAGGCACCTCGATGGAGTCGATGGTGAACACACCCTCCTCGCTCGGCACCAACACATAGGTGAAGACGCTGCGTGAAGTCGAGCGTCCATTCACAAAAGAAAATTCCTCTGAATGCCCTTGGGAGTAGGATCTAAAACCTTTGAGCTCCGGAAGCTTGGGGGCCTTGATGCCGCCGGACGCGCCGGTCACGGCGATAGTGAGCTCGACGGGGTCGCCCACAGCTACTTTGGCCGGATTAACACTGGCTTCGATGTTAACTTCGGCAAAGGCAGGCTTTGCCGAGAGGGAACTCAGAAGGCATAGGGATAAAATATAAAATATGGGAATCCGGCTTTGTCTCATGGGGCTCTAATTTACCACATCGTTCGCATAACTATTAAAGGAAGCGGATTCGGTAGTAGAACTCAAAACTCACCAGTCGTACTGGGTTCTTGGCCGCCGCACACCGGGCTGTCCGTTCTTCTTAATGGCGTTCACGCGGCGTCCCTCTTCATCATTCAAAGCATTCAAAATTCTCTCGTATTGCGCTCCCAATTGCACCACATTACCCTGTTTGTCTGGGTCCACGCCGGCCCCCTCCTGATCGCCGCCTTCGCCCCCTCCCGCGTATCCCTCGGGCTGCTCATCCGCGCCTTCTCCCATTTGCTCGCCCTGACCTCCGGACGCGCCCTCGGCCTCCTGGCCTTGTTTGGAGCCGCCCGAAAGGCTTGATTGGCCGGAATCTGATTTTTCTTCACCCGCCTCCTGGCCTTTTTGATCGGCCGGACTCTTACCCTGCTCATCGCCGGGTTCTTGCCCGCCGCCTCCTTCTTCATCACCGGGATCCTGACCCTGCTGGCCCGGCTCTTGACCGCCTTTTCCGGACTCATCTTTGTCTTGGCCAGCATCTTGTCCTTTGGACTCATCGGGTTCCTGGCCCTGACCAGACTTCTCTTGTTGATCGCCGCCTTCGCCCGGCTGGTCTTGTTGATCCTGACCCTCGCCCGACTGGGCATCGTCTTTTTGTTCCTGCCCGGCACCTGTTCCGGGCTCGTCCTTGGGCTTGCCCGAATCAGAGGGCTGCTCTGATCCTTCGGACTTGGATTGACCGGGGTCCTGGCCGGAGTCCTGATCCTTCTTTTGATCCTGCTCTCCGCCGGAGGACTGCTGGTCCTTTTGGTCCTGACCGCCTTGGCTGGGATTCTGCTGGTCTT
>JAGOUK010000053.1 GCA_018061225.1 Candidatus Omnitrophota bacterium
TTCGCTGATGTGGTCGCTTAAGATCGGCGGTCTGGCATTGGCGACCAGTCTCTCCGCGACCGTGAACGCCTGCGTGCTCTACGTCATCCTGGCCAAACGTTTGGGCGCGCAGCATAAGATGAAGCCTTGGCCTTCCATTCTAAAGTCGGCCGCGGCGGCTGTCGTGATGGGGGCGCTGTGCTGGGCGGTATTCAGACCCTGGGTCCGCGCTGCTATTGAGGCCGATTCGGGGCATGCCGCGCTGTTCCGGCTTTTTGCCGGAATCGGCATCGGTGCGTTTGTTTATTGGGTGACGGCGATGTTGATGCGGTCCGAAGAAGCGCGCAGCATCCGCCGGTTTTTTGTCCGCGCGCGTTGACGTTATGAGTCTCGAGTCTCTCAAAGGATTCATTCGCACCTGCCCCAAGACGCCGGGCGTCTACATCATCCGCGACCGCGGCGGACTTCCCGTCTACATCGGCAAAGCCAAGTCGCTCAAGTCACGTCTCGAGAGCCACTTCGGGCCCGTTATCCATCCTGAATTCAAAGAAATGCTCATCCGCCGCGAAGCCGTTAAGATCGATCTCGTGCGCACCGAGACCGAGGCTGAAGCGCTGCTGCTCGAAAACAGCCTCATCAAGCATCATCAGCCCAAGTACAACAAGATGCTCAAGGATGATAAGACCTATCCTTACATCAAGATCACGTCGGAGGAATTCCCGCGTCTTTTGGTGGTGCGCGGCCGCGCGAGCGACGGCGGTAAATATTATGGGCCGTTCACCAATGTGCGGCTTTTGCGTCAGGCGGTGGCCATGCTGCGGCGGCAGTTTCCGATGAGGACTTGCCAGCCGATGCCGGCCAAGGTGTGTCTCCTGTACCATATCGGACAATGTCCGGGGCCGTGCGAAGCGCATGTGGACAAAGAGGGTTATGACGCGTCCGTTCGTGAGCTCTGCCAATTTTTGGACGGCAAACACGCGGCCTTGACGCGCAGTTTGGCGCGGCGCATGCGCGAAGCCGCCGCCGACAAAAAATTTGAACTGGCCAAGCTTTACCGCGATCAGATGCAGGCGCTGAGCGCCGTGTCGGGCGGGCGCTCGGCGCAGATCGTGGCGGATCGTCCCTCGGCGCTGCAGGACCTTCAGCGCATCCTGAACCTGTCGCGCTTCCCGGCCCGCATCGAATGCTTTGATATTTCGAACAATCAGGGCAAGAATCCGGTGGCATCCATGGTCGTCATGACGAACGGACGCCCGGACCGTCAGGAATACCGGCGCTTCAAGATCCGCACCGTCGCAGGGATCGACGACTACGCGATGATGCGCGAGGCGGTGTCGCGCCGCTACACGCGGCTCCTCGCAGAAAAAAGCCCGCTGCCGGACCTCGTGCTGATCGACGGCGGTCTGGGGCATTTGGCCGCTGCCAAAGAAACGCTTGATGAGCTCAATCTCACCGACTTGGATATCATCTCGATCGCCAAGCAGCACGAATACCTATACAAGCCAGAACGCGCCATGCCGTATGTGCTGCCGCCCGCCTCGCCAATGCTTCAGATGCTGCGGCATTTACGGGATGAAGCGCACCGCTTCGCCATTACGTTTTACCGGAAGCTTCATCGTAAAGACATGCAGGCAACGGAGCTGGATGCGATCCCTGGAATCGGTCCGGTGAAGCGCGCGAAGCTGTTCAAGGCCTTTAGGACCACCGGGGCCATCAAGGGCCTGGGAGCCGAGCGGATCGCCGAGGAAGCGGGGATAGATCTCAAGACCGCCAAATGCGTTGAAGAATACTTCAAAAGAGAGTAACATTTTGGGTTTTACTAAAGGGAAAGTACCCGAGGACCCCTATGCTCAACGAATGGAAGCTCAAACTAGAACCCGTCCGCGCGCGCATCGAGAACTTGCGGAGGTATCTTTGACGTCGACCGCAGCCGCGCCCGCATTGGAGTCTTAGAAGAAGATATTTCCGCGGCGGACTTTTGGACGCGGGAAGCGGCCAGCCGCAACACCGTCCTCGGAGAACTCAAGCGGCTCAAGGGCCTTTATGTGCCGTTCCGGGACTCCGAAGCCAAGCTCACTGAGATCGAAGAATTATTGACCATCGTCGAGGCAGACGACGCCGAGTCCCAGAAGCAGCTCGACAAGGACTTGAGCGCGCTGGACAAGACACTCGCGGCGCTCGAATTCCAGCGCCTCTTGGGCGGCGAAGCGGATCATTGCGCCGCGATCGTGAGCATCAATGCCGGCGCCGGCGGGACTGAGTCCTGTGATTGGGCGGCGATGCTGATGCGCATGTACAAGCGCTGGGCGGACGAGCGGGGATACAAGACCGAGGAAGCGGACTTTTTGACGGGAGAAGGCGCGGGGATCAAGAGCGCCACTTTCATGATCCGCGGGCCCTATGCCTTTGGATATTTGAAGAGCGAAAACGGCGTTCATCGCTTAGTTCGCATCTCGCCGTTCGATTCCAATAAGCGGCGGCACACGTCCTTTGCGTCGGTCGAAGTGATTCCGGAAATCGAAGACGATATTGAGATCACCATCGATCCGAACGACCTGAAGATCGACACCTTCCGCGCGGGCGGCGCGGGCGGACAGCACGTGAATATGACCGACTCAGCCGTGCGCATCACCCATATGCCGACGGGCACGGTGGTGCAATGTCAAAACGAGCGCTCGCAGCTCAAGAACAAGACCAGCGCGCTCAAGATGCTCAAAAGCCGCCTGTACACGCAGGAGCTTCAGAAACGCGAAGCTAAGCAGCGGCAGAGCTACGAGTCCAAGAACAAGATCGAATGGGGCAGTCAGATCCGGTCTTATGTGCTGCATCCCTACAATCTGGTGAAAGACCACCGCACGGATCACGAAACATCCGATGCCAAGGGAGTGTTGGAAGGCGACCTGGATAAATTTTTGGAAGCGTTTTTAAAAATGCGCGCCGAGGAAGCCGGTGCTAAATCTCAGGAGACATCATGATCGGACTTGTTTTTCGCAAACTATTCGGCAACTTCAACGATCGACAGCTCAAAAAGATCAATCCGCTAGTCGGGCGCACGAACGCGCTGGAAGCGGAGTATTCGAAGCTTTCGGACGATGCCCTTCGTGCCAAGACGGCTGAGTTCAAGGCGCGCCTGGCCAAAGGCGAGACGCTGGACGACCTGCTGCCGGAAGCCTTCGCCGCGATGCGTGAGGCCTGTAAGCGCGTGCTCAAGATGCGCCATTATGATGTTCAGCTCATCGGCGGCGCCGCACTGCATAAGGGCATGATCGCCGAAATGACCACCGGTGAAGGTAAGACACTGGTCGCGACCCTGGCCGCGTATCTCAACGCGCTCGAGGGCAAGGGCGTGCACGTCATCACCGTCAACGACTACCTCGCCGGCCGCGACCGCGCCTGGATGGGTCCCGCCTATGAATTCCTGGGATTGACCGTCGGATCGATTCAGCACTCCACGCCGATGCGGCAGCGCCGAGAGATGTACGCCTGCGACATCACCTACGGCACGAACAACGAGTTCGGCTTTGATTATCTCCGCGATAACATGGTCGTTCATATTCAGCAGAAGGTGCAGCGCGACTTCAATTACGCGATCGTCGACGAAGTTGACTCGATCCTCGTGGACGAAGCGCGCACGCCGCTGATCATCTCGGGCCCGAGCGACGAATCCACCGACCTGTACTACAAGATCAACAGCCTCATTCCGACGCTTGCCGAAGCCGATTATCAGGTGGAGGAAAAAACCCGCACCATCGCCCTCACCGACACCGGCGTTCAGCGCGCCGAAAAGTATCTCGCCGTCGAGAATCTCTACGACCCGCACAACGTTGAACTCGTTCACCACGTGAGCCAGGCGCTTCGGGCGCATAAGCTGTTTAAAAAAGACGTGGATTATGTTGTTCAGAACGGCGAAGTCATCATCGTCGATGAATTCACCGGACGCATGCTCCCCGGCCGGCGCTTTTCGGACGGTCTGCATCAGGCGCTCGAAGCCAAAGAAGGCGTGACCATCGAGTCTGAGAATCAGACGCTCGCGAGCGTAACCTTCCAAAATTACTTCCGCATGTACAAGAAGCTTTCCGGTATGACCGGAACCGCGGCCACGGAAGCCCAGGAATTCCACGAGATCTACAAGCTCGGTGTGCTGACCATTCCGACCAACAAACCCATGCGCCGCAAGAACCATGCCGATGCGGTCTACCGCACCGAGCGCGAAAAGTTTGTCGCGGTCGCCGAAGAGATCGTCGAGATGAACAAACTCGGGCGTCCGTGCCTGGTCGGTACCATATCGATCGAAAAAAGCGAACATGTCAGCCGCATGCTCGAAAAAATGAATATCCCGCACACCGTTCTCAATGCCAAATACCACGAACGCGAAGCCGAGATCATCAAATTAGCGGGCCAGCGTTCGGCGGTGACCATAGCGACTAACATGGCCGGCCGCGGAACCGACATCGTGCTCGGCGAAGGCGTTGCCGACATCGGCGGACTGCACGTCATCGGAACCGAGCGCCATGAGTCGCGCCGCATCGATAACCAGCTTCGCGGCCGCACGGGCCGTCAGGGAGATCCGGGATCGTCGCAATTTTTCCTTTCACTCGAAGATGATTTGATGCGCATCTTCGGTTCGGACCGCATCGCGGGCGTGATGCAGCGGCTCGGGATGCAGGAAGGTGAGGCGATTCAGCACGGGATGGTGTCGAAGTCGATCGAAACGGCGCAGGCCCGCGTTGAGTCGCGGAACTTTGATATCCGCAAAGAACTGCTCAAGTATGACGACATCATGAATCAGCAGCGCATCGCCATCTACACGGAGCGCCGCCGCGTGCTCGAAGGCGAGGATCTCAAGAGCTATTACCTGGAAGCGTTTGAAGACATCATTGGCGACGCGGCGCAGGGTCTTGAGAAGGCTGCGCGCATGAGCGACGATGACCAAAATGCCGCGCAGAAGCAGTCCGTCGCGGATTACCTGAAGTCGATTTTTCCTCAGCTTCCCGAAACCGAAGAGCTTGCGGACGCCGATCTTTTTAAGGAAAAGTTCTATGAGCGCGTCAAATCCGCTTATGAAGAAAAAGAACAGGCCTTCACGCCGCAGATCCTCCGCCGCATTGAACGTATGATCTTACTCGAAGTCATCGACACCAAATGGAAAGACCATCTGCGCGGCATGGATGAACTTCGCGAGGGGATCGGGCTCAGGGCTTACGGTCAAAAGGACCCGATTGTCGAATTCCGCCGTGAGGGCTTCCATATGTTTGAGGAGATCACCCGCAAGATCAAGGAAGACGCGGTGAGTTTCATTCTTCGCGCCCAGCCCATGAAGGCCGAAGAAGCGGTGATTGAGGCGATTCCCGACCCCACACAAAATCTCAACTTTGTGCACCCGTCGGCTATGACACTTTCGGACACGATGCGGCAGGCGCCTCAGGCCCCGGGACCGCGCGCCTCCGCTCCGACGGGGGCAATGCCGCAAGGGCTCCCGCTGCCCGGCCGCCGTCAGCAGCCGGAAGGACTTCCTTTGCCCGCCGCCGCGCCCGAACCGCTGCGCCGTGATGAAGAAAAAGTCGGCCGCAACGATGTGTGTCCGTGCGGAAGCGGCAAGAAGTATAAAAAGTGCCACGGCGCGTGATTTTCTGCCGCGTATCCGGGGCTTTTTGACCTAAAATCACAGTTAATCCAATCATGAATATCCGGGTCTACTTCAAAGAGATATTGCTGGTCCTGCTGTATGTGGTGCTGCAGTCGGCGATTTTTCACCTGCCTCAAGCCTGGCCGCTCGGCTTTGTCTCGCTGGTTCCGCTGTTATTCGTTATCTATCTTTGCCCCGGACGTAAAGAGGCGCTCTATCTCGGGGGTCTGGCGGGCTTTTTGCAGACCGCGGGGACTTTTTACTGGATATTGCATGTGACCAAGTTCGGATATCTGGCGATGTGCGTTTACTTAAGCGTTTACACGGCGCTGTTCGCGGTGCTGGCATTCGGTTCGGTGCAGGTGTTGGGCCGGTCCGGCACGGACGGGTTCGGCTGGGGCTGGATCAAAACACTGACGCTCGCGAGTCTTTGGGTGCTCATCGAATTTGTGCGGTCGTATATCCCGGTCATGCGGTTTCCGTGGGCGCTGCTCGGCTATTCTCAGTGGAAGAATCTCCCTTTTATTCAATCCGCTGATGTCTGGGGCGCGTTTGGCGTGTCGTTCGCGCTGGCCTTCTTTGCGGTCGGGGTCTTCGGCGCGTGGATGCTGGCGGCCCGCTTCGGCCGCGGGGAGATGAAACTCGACAAATACGCAGCGCAGCTGATCCTGATCGCGGGCCTACCGCTCTTGCTGGCGGGTCTCAATATCGGGTACGGGCTGAACGCCATTCATGATATCAAGGCCGCCCAAACGCAGGCCATGCCGCATTCGCGCGTCGCGGTGGTGCAAGGGAATATCCCTCAAGAGCAAAAATGGGACGCGCGTATTCAGGAGATGATTTTTCGCAAGTATGACGGTCTGAGCCGCCAGGTCATTATGGAGTCACCGGATCTGGTGGTCTGGCCCGAAACATCGTTCCCCGGTTTCTGGGAAGCGGAGCCTGAGCTCACGCAGCGGGTATCCAGTCTGGCCCGTGAGATTCCTTCCGAGCTTTTCATTGGCACACCGACTTACCGCGAATCTCAATTTGGCGTCGACAAGATGAACAGCGCGATCCATATCTCCAAAGCCGGCAAAGAGCTTAAGCGGTATCATAAGACGCATCTGGTGCCGTTCGGGGAATACGTCCCATTCTTCAAGTTTATCCGCCGATTTTTTGATGACATTGGTCATTTCGCGCCGGGCGAGGAGCTCACACTTTTTAAGACGCCGGTGCGGTGGAATTATGGCGTGACCCCCGACACGCATCCGCGCGCATTTTCGGCGCTCATTTGCTTTGAGGATATTTTTCCGGATCTGTGCCGTAAGTTTGTCCGCAAGGGCAGTTCGATGCTGATCAATATCACCAACGACGCGTGGTTTAAGAATTCGACCGGCCCGTATCAGCATGCCCAGTCGTCGGTGTTCCGCGCCGTCGAGAACCGCGTGCCCGTGGTCCGGTCCGCCAACACCGGCCTATCCTGTTACATCGACACGACCGGTCGGGTGGTGGATACCCTCAAAGACAACGGTCGGGAGCTCATGGTGGCCGGCTTCAAGGTCTTCGATGTGGCTCTGAATCACACGACAACGCTCTACACCACATTTGGCGACTGGCTCGTGGTCGCCCTCCTCATTATTTTTGTCCTCAGCCACCGCCTTCTCACCAACAAACTCGACACCACCCCCACCGACGATCTCGAATAAGCCCTTTTTAGCAAAAATTAGCCCTACCCTTGAAATACGGGGTTCTCGATGTAGACTTCATACAAGAGTATAAGAAGTAGATGGGGTTGAATATTTGAGGGTTGGGTTTGAAAAAGTGAACAAATGCTTAGGAGTTCCGATTAAAAAACTTAGATTCTAAAATTATGTCCGCTTACAAAATAAATCCAATAAGACTTATTTCGGCTGTTGTGATGACCTGCTTTGTGATGCAGGAGGCTGTCTGGGCCGCTCCCATGAGCGCGGCCGCCGCACAGCCAATGCCGTTACCGCCTCCCATGGCCATCAGCCAATTCATCAATGATCCCGCGCGGATCAATATGCCTTTGGAGCATGTCACGGTCCAGGAGATACACCCGGGCACGAACGGTAAACTCATCATTCATATTCAGGATGCCCACGCCAATCTTTCCGGCCAACAAAGTCTGGCCAAGGCACTCGATAAACTTCTATCCCAATACGATCTTAGGCTGGTCCTGGTCGAAGGTTCTGCGCGTGATTCCTCGCTCGATGAGATTCGAAAGCTCGCGCCGCTCAAAGAGTGGTCGATCATCGCCCGGCGTTTCTTGTACGAGGGAATTATCTCCGGTGAAGAATATCTCAATCTCACCACTGAGCACCCCATGAAGATCATCGGTGTCGAGTA
>JAGOUK010000001.1 GCA_018061225.1 Candidatus Omnitrophota bacterium
GTATTTGGCGATGACCGGCTTTTCGATCTCCTTGGGGAGCTTGTTCTTGACCTTGGCGAACTTCTCCCGCACTTCAAGCGCGGCAAAGTCCATGTCCGTTCCGGGCTCAAAGCTGAGCACCACCGTCGACTCGCCTTCCTTGGTCGTCGACAACATTTGTTTCAAATGACTGACGGTCGCCACCGCTTCTTCGACGGGCTTGGTGACCTGGGCTTCGACTTCCAGAGGGGGAAGCTCTCCTCTTACGTAGATGACGATGCTGATCTCGCCAAAAGACGTATTGGGATAAAGTTCTACGGGGAGTTTAAAAAGTGAAACAAGCCCGATAATGATCATCGCCGCTGTAACCATGATCACCGTGGTGGGACGTTTAACGCTAAATTGCGGGAGATTCACTTTTTACCGGTCTGATGAAACGCGGGTTTTGTTTGATCTGACCATCCAGCCTTTCGCTTCGTAACTCAGCAGATACATTGCCGGAATGACCACGAGCGTTAAAAAGGTGGCGACCGTGAGGCCGCCGACGATGGTGATCGCCATGGGGGCCTGAAGTTTCGATCCCTCGTCACGGGCCAGCGCCAGAGGCAGGGAGCCCAATACGGAAGTCATCGCCGTCATCATGATGGGCCTGAACCTGATCGTCCCTGCCCGGATCACGGCTTCCTTTCTGGACAAACCCTGGGTCAATCCGACGTTGACAAAGTCAATCAGCATGATGCCGTTGTTCACCACGATGCCGCCGAGCATGATCACCCCGAGCAGCACCACGACGCTGATCGGCGTTTGCGAGATCCACAGTCCCGCGGCCGCTCCGATCAGCGACAGGGGTATGGTGAACATGATAATGAAGGGTTCGAAGTAGGACTCAAATTGCGCCGCCATCACCATGTAAATAAGAATCACCGAGAGGATCAGGGCAAGGCGAAGACTTTCGAAGGATTCACGAACCTCGGCATTTTCGCCGCCGAGTGAGGCGAAGTAGCCCGTCGGAAGCTGTTCAGATGCCAGTATCGCTTCGATCTCCGCATTGACCTCGGACAACGGCCGTTTGAATATTTTGGCAAAGATCTGAAAGGTTCTCTCCTGTCCGACGCGCTTGATCTCGCTGGGCCCCTCTCCCGACTTGAATGTCACCAATTCGCTCAACGGAACATTGATCCCGAGGGGCGAATGCA
This sequence comes from Candidatus Omnitrophota bacterium, assembly GCA_018061225.1. Classification (GTDB taxonomy): domain Bacteria; phylum Omnitrophota; class Gorgyraeia; order 2-02-FULL-51-18; family JAGOUK01; genus JAGOUK01. Next base: position 1,176 of record JAGOUK010000001.1, read on the forward strand.
TCTGAATAAAAGGTAGCTCGTACAATCCGCCGCGGTCGCTTTCTCTCAGGACGACGCGAATGTCGATCTCTTTTCCTTCTTCCTTAAATTTGCTGGCAACCGTTCCTTTGATCGAAATATGCGATGCCGTAGCCAGATCCGTCACGGACAATCGATAAAACGCCGCCTTGTCCTTATCGACCGTGATCTTGGTCTCGGGCGCGCTCTCGGGGATCGAATTAGAAACGTCATACACTCCGCTTATTTGCTCCAGCTTCTTCTGTATTCGTTGGGTGATCTCTTCCATCGCCTCAAGGTTGTTGCCTTTGATGTCCACGGTGATGGGAGCGGTGCTTTCTCCGCCGGCCTTAAAGGATGATTCGTATAGCACGTAGGTGATCTTGGCTCCTTTGGTCGCTTTTTTCATAAAAGGGGTCTGCAGATCGCTTCGGATTTTTTGGATCAGCTCGTCCGTGGTGGTCGTCCGATCCGGCTGAAGCGTGACGATGAGCTGAACCTGATGCGTTCCGATGCTCTGAATATCGTCTTTCGCGGATCCGGTCTTAGACGCTCCGACGATCGTCGAAACGCTCTCGATCTCCGGAAATCTACGGAGATACTTTTCAATGTTGAGAGAAACGGCATTCGTCCGTTCCACTTTGGCTCCGACCGGCAGATCCGCCTCGATCATGAACTGCCCCTGGTCGACTTTGGGCATGACGACCCTGTCCAAACCGCCTAGGACAAATATTGAAAATACAAACAGTCCTAGAACGATCAGCAAAAATCGCCCTTTTTTATCCACGGCCCTGGGCAGCGTCCAGTTGTACCAGCTCTCTCCCCACACGACCGGCTTCCCGCACCATTGAATGACCCGGTTAAACCTGATGACCCAGGGATGGTCGCCGGCACCTTCCTTTTTTTCTTTGTAGGTAAATTGCCGGATCATGACCGGCAGCAGCGTCACCGCGACCGCCAACGAAAAAAGCTGGGTCACAACAACGACCCACGCGAGCTCCTTGAAGATCTGTCCTGCAAGACCGGTCACGAATATCATGGGTAAAAAAACCATGACCGTCGTGAGGGTCGAGGAGATCAGCGGGGCGATGACTTCCTCGGTGGCTTGCGCAATGGTGTTTCCGATATCCGACCGCCCCCGCTCTTTGACGCACCGGTCAATGTTCTCGATCACAACGATCGCGCAGTCCACCAGCATTCCGACACCCAGCGCGATCCCGCCCAAAGAGATCACATTGAGGGAGATCCCGACAAAATACATCAGCGTGAGCGTTGCCAGGATCGTGATGGGAATGATCGTGATGACAAGGATCGAAGCCCCGATATTCTGGAGAATGATCAGCAGCACCAGGAAGGCCAACAGTCCTCCCTGAACAGCCGCGTCGCGGACTCCGTTGACGGCCTGCCGAATAAACTTGGACTGATCATAGATAATGTCGATCTTGATATCGCCGGGGGCATGCTCCTTAAGCTTTTCGATCTTCTTCTTGACCGCATCAGCGACCAGGATGGTGTTGGCCTGCGCCTGTTTTTGGATCGAAACGGTGAGATTTTCTCGTCCGTTGAACCTCGAATAAGAGGTCCTCTCTTTGGTCTGCCGGATCACCGACGCGACATCCTTCAAAATAACCAGTTCGTTGGTGGGCTGGTCTTCGTCCTGACGCCCCTGGCGCTCGTCGGGTTCCTCCCTCCCCACGGCGATCTTCCCGATCTCACCGATCTGCTTAAATTCGCCGATGGTCCGGACCAGATATTCATAAAAGTTTTCTTTGATCGTCCCGCCGGGATAATTCAAATTGGCGTCCGTGATGGCCTTCGAAACGTCGTTGATACTGAGTGCGGAGGCTTTGAGGCGGCCTTGATCGACCTCAACCAGGATCTCTTCGTCCGCGCCGCCGGATATGGACGCGGAAGCCACACCGTTGATCTTTTCCATCTCGGTCTTGATGTACTTGTCGGCAAAACGCTTGAGCTGGACAGGGTTTCTGCGGTCGCTTGAGACGGATAGCGTGACCGCAGGCATCTCGAAGGGATTAAATTTGATCACAGTGGGCTCTTCCGCGTCGCGCGGCAGACGCGCTTTGACGAGGTCGATCTTTTCGCGGACCGAAAGAGCCGCAAAGTCCATGTTTTGTTCCCAGCCAAATTCCGCGACCACCAGCGACATGCCCTCACGGGACATAGAGGTTGCGCTTCGCAATCCGGGCGTGGACCCCACGGCCTCTTCGATCGGCTTGGTGATCAGCTGTTCAATTTCTTCCGGGGCGGCGTTCGCGTAATGCGTTACGACCGACAGCTTGGGATAGGTGACGGGGGGGAACAGCTCCTGCCGGAGAAGCTGAACGGAAATAAATCCGAACAGCAGCACGGCGGCAAAGAACATGTACACCGTGACCGGACGTTGGATGGAAAATTTGGGCAGTGACATGAATTATTTTATCGATGCGTCAGAAGGTGTACTCCTGGATTTCGGTCACCTCGACCTTGGCTTTTTCTTCCATTTCCTGCTGAATATCGGCGATGATCAGCTCCTCGTCTTCGAGACCGGCCTTGATCTCAACGGCGTCAGGCGTGGCATAGGCGACCTGGATCGGCCGGATCTCAACGGTACCGATGATGATGTCCGATCCTTTGGGGGCCGGAGGCATGCCGTCCTTCCCGTCTTTTTCGGCGGGCGCCGTTTCGGCCGGAGCCTCTTCCGGATGGATCACATAAACAAAATACTCCTGCTCCTTCTTTCGGAATGCGGCGCTCGGGATCACGAGCGTGTGCTCTTTCTGGTAGATTTGAACCCCCACCCGTCCGAACATCCCTGCCTTGAGTTTTTCGCCCTCGTTTACAACCCGAGCTTTGACCTTGAAGGTTCGCGTTTTGCCTTCGACGATGGGCGAAATGGACTCGATCTCGCCGCTAAAGGTGTCCTGCGGGAAGGAGTCCACCGTCATGGTGACCGGAAGGCCGATCTTGATCTTGCTGATGTCCTTTTCGATCGCGCCGAATTCCGCGTATGCGTCCGTCAGGTTGACGAATGAGCCGAACCTGTCATTCGGGGTTACAAAGTCGCCTTTTTGCTTCTCAACGCTGCCCAGGTATCCGTCAAAAGGCGCGACGAGATTGGTCTTTTCGTATTCCAGACGGGCGGACTGATACTCCAGCTTCGTCTGCTGCAGCTTTGCGTCGGCAATCGCGCCCAGATCAAAGAGCTTCTGTGTCCGTTCCATTTCATTTTTGGCGTATTCGAGCTTCAATAACTTCTCGCGCTGATCCAGGCTGGCAATGATGTCGCCTTCGACCGCCTTTTCTCCGTCCCTGAAGTTGATGTATTCGATATATCCGGTCTCCGCAAACTTAAGCTCCACCTCGCGGTATCCCTTGACCGTGCCAAGAGCGGGCAGCGTGTCCGAGAAGTCCACCCGAGTCACCTTGTATCCCTTGACCGGGATCGCGATATCATCGACGGTCTTTTTTTGAACCACCGTTTTTTTCTTGAAGGTCGGAAGCCCCTTCACGAATGTGATGTGTTTGGAGAGAACCGAAAAGGCAACCAGGATCACCGCCAAGAGCAGCAGCGCCTTGAAGATGGCTGATTTATTTTTGTGCAGATTGAACTTCATAGGAGTTGTTGATTCCTTCGGTTCCGGCCAAATAGTCCATCTTGGCCAGTGCGTTATTGGCGCTGGAGATCGCCGTGATCCTCGAGTATCGGTCTTCCGCGAGACTGACCAGCTCGTTGAGAAGCTCCGTGAGCTTCGCCTCTTCCATCATGGTCGTCTGTTCAAGAATTTTGACCTGACGCTCTTTAAATATGATCTTTGCTTCGGATGTTTCAAGCTGCAGCAAGGCGCCCTCGTAATCGTAATAGGCTTGGCGCGCGTTGATCTCCTGGTCCGTCTTTTCTTTTTGGAGCTCGGCCATGGCCTTTAGATAGTCCGCTTTGGCGATTTCCTCATCGGTCCGATGCGAGAGACGATCGAGCACTCCCAGGGTCACGGACTGCTTGTTGTCATTGGATCCGCCTTCGAAGGATGATACGGTCGGGGCAAAGAACCTCCGCTGGTTGGTGTATCCGACGGTGTGCGGTCCGAAGGGCACCTTAACCTCGGCGATGATGGAGTATTCCTTCTCCAGGTCGGACCGCCCGTCCCTCTTCCAATTAACACTATCTCCCGAAGACAAGTCGGCTCTCGTTCCGGTGTTAAAGTCAAAATGTTCAAAGGGTTTTTCACCGGCCATGCCGACATTTCCTCTGACATCGATCCTCATCTTTCTTTGCGCGTCATACACTCTCGCCCCGTAGTAGGCGCTTTCGAGCGTCGCCTGCCTGATCCGGATATCGAAGTTACCCAACCCCACTCGGTTGATGTAGTCTTCAAAATCCACGCTGCCGAGGTCGTTAAGCTCAACCGTCATATCGATCGGAATGGTTCGGCTGGCCGGTCCGCCGATCGCCTGACACAAGGTGAGATTCGCCGATTTTTGCGCAGTGACGGCCGATTCCCTTTGGAACGAAACTTGATTAAATATGGATGACACTTCCAGTTGGTCGATCTCGGCGATCAAACGGGATTCAAAGGCCTTGTCCTCGCGGATCTTGAACCCGTTGATCTGCTCATACAACTCACTCTGATACTTGATGTTGTGGGCGGCGCTCACGGCATTGCGATAAGCTTCTCCGAGTTGCAGGATAATGTCTGTTCTTTCCTTCTGATACTTGAGCTCATCCGACCGGAGACTGGCCTGCGCCTGCTTCAGCGTGAAGATCAGCTCGCCTCCGTAGTAAACCGGCTGCGAAAAGTTCGCCATGTACCTTTCTGAGCCGTATGGCTGGGAATCGTTTCCGACCGCGCCTCCCCCCAGGGAGATGTCGAGGTTCAGCGTCGGTAAGAAGGCCCGTATCGCTTCATTGACCTTGTGCCGCGCTCCCAACAAACGGTGCCGTAAAGATTCCAGCATCATGTTATTTTTGATCGCGATCTCTTCGGCCTCGCGCAGCGTCACAACGCCGTCCGACAGGGCGACGGCGAGGGCAATTTTTCCGTCCGGCGGTGAGATCGTCCGATCGATTCCGGCGATGTCCATCGGCCTCTCCCGAATATCTCGCTCGATCCTTTTTTGGACGTCCTTCGCCACGCGATTCTTGGGGTCGATTTCGAGCGCCTGCCGCGAGAGATCAAATGCCTCTTCGTAATTTTCGCGCTGAGCGTAGGATCCGCTCGCCTTCCACGCCAAAGAATTCGCCTGCTTCCGGATCTCTGCGGTCTTAAATTTAAGATCGGGCGGGTTGTTGGTCTGAACTGCGAAGTCTTGATCCGGAGCAGCATTCTTTGAAACGTTTCCGCCCCCCATCCTCACCTGTGATGCGGTGGTGGCCGCAGATGAGCCGAAGGCCGTGTTCCCGGCGACCAAATTGGTCCGAATATCTCTCCGCACCTCCTCCACCACGGGGTTTGCGCCAAGTTTTTTCTCAGCTTCTTCAATGGCTTTATTAATCCGATCGACGGTCTGATCGGCCGTCGGCACGGCGGCCGCCTGCTTGGGCGTTGATTTGGCAAAGGCCGCCTCATGTCCTAAAAGCAAAACGCCCGCCATAAACCAAGCGAACACAAAAATAATCTTTTGCACGCCTATAAAGCGGCTCTTGAAGGTAGTTCTAGCCATCTTATCTTTCATATAATTGTTAATATTTTATGATTATGTGTAAGTATTGTCAATCAGGGTATTAAAAATACGAACATACAGTAAAAAAACAAAGTGCTCGCGCATAATTGAATCGACGCAACGGTGGTCAGCCACCTTCGGCTGAACCGATTTAAAGGAATTTAGCGAGTTGTGGGGGACGGGAGGACGGAGGAACCGAGACCCTTGAGGGTCTCTAAGGCAGAAGAGGTGATTTTTTGGGGGGAAAGGCCGCAAAAATCAAGAAGGACATTGCGAGGGCCGTGCTCGATGAACTGATCGGGGATACCAAGGCAACGGACGGGAGTGGTGATTTGACGCGCGCTCAAAGCTTCAAGTACGGCCGAGCCGAAGCCTCCGGCAACGCAGCCTTCCTCGATCGTTATCACCGACCGGACACGCTGAGCCCAGGAAACAATGAGCTCCTCATCCAGCGGCTTGGCAAACCGGGCATTAATGACCCCGGCGCTCACACCCTCTTTTTCGAGCAGTACCGCAGCGTCCAGGGCCGGGCCGGTCATCGCGCCATAAGCGACCAGCATGACATCACTACCCTCTTTGAGGAGCTCAGATTTGCCGTATTCGATCGGCGTGGCGGGGTGTTGGGACAGCAATGGATAGGCCAACTCGGTCACCGAACCCCTCGGATACCTCAGGGCGATCGGGCCCGAGGTATGATCAACCGCGAAGCGGATCATTTGAACGAATTCTTTGCCGTCTCTCGGCGCCAGGACAGTCATCCCGGGGATTTTCCGCATAAAAGAGATGTCGAGAACACCATGATGGGTCGGGCCATCCTCTCCCACCAAACCGCCGCGATCCATTGCGAAGATCACAGGGAGATTCTGAAGGGCAATGTCGTGTACGATCTGGTCAAAGGCCCTCTGCATAAAGGTGGAATAAATCGCCGCGAAGGGCCGCATTTTGCCATAGGCGAGCCCGGCGCAAAACGTGACCCCATGCTCCTCAGAGATCCCGACGTCAAACAGTCTTTCCGGAAATTTTTGGCCAAACTTCACAAGCCCCGTTCCCTCGGGCATACCCCCTGTGAGTGCCGCAATGCGGGTGTCTTTCTCGGCCAACTCGCAAAGCGTCTGGCCAAACACCTCGGTGTAGCTGAGTTCCGTGGATTTTTTCTTAAGCTCGCCCGTCTTCATGTCAAAAGGGGCTGACGCGTGCCAGCGAATCGGGTCCGCCTCGGCCATCGGCATACCTTTGCCCTTTTTGGTCAGAACATGCACCAAGACCGGGCCTTGAATGGAGAAAATTTTGGGAAAAAGATCGAGCATCGTATCAAAATTGTGTCCATCCAGCGGCCCAAAGTACCTAAAACCAAAATTTTCGAAAAGCTGACCCGGAACCAGGAGATGCTTGACGCCCTCTTCGATGTACTTGATCTTACCAAGCACGCGGCCGCCGACTTTCGGCATACGGCCAATCAGCCCCTCAACCTCCTCGCGCAGATGGTTATAGGTTGGGTTTGTGATGACTTGGTTTAGGTAGCGGGACATGGCTCCGACCGACTTCGAGATACTCATTTCGTTGTCATTGAGAATGACGACCAAATTCTCACGAATATGCCCGGCATGATTCATTGCCTCAAGCGCCATGCCGTTTGCAATTGACGTATCCCCAATAACTGCAACGACTTTGGTGTTATGACCCATGCGTCGTCTAGCAGCCGCGACTCCGAGAGCAGCCGAAATAGACGGCCCGCCATGACCCGTCGTGAAGACATCGTAAGGGCTTTCGCCGGCATTGACGAGACCCGAAACACCTTTGTGCTGGCGGAATGACTGGCGGAAGGCATCTCGTCGGCCGGTTAAAATTTTGTGAGCCTGGACCTGATGCCCAACATCCCATACCAAGAAGTCATTAGGAGTATCTAAAAGGTAGTGGAGCGCAACAGTTAGATCAGTAACACCGAGACCCGCCCCAAGATGACCGCCTTTTTCGGAGACAGTCTCGATGATGCAGTCACGCACCTCACGAGCCACTCGCGGGAGCTCCTCTTTGGGGAGCTTACGAAGGTCGATGGGCGAATTGATATGTGGGAGAAGCGGTTCCATAAAACTTCTAGGCTTTGCGTTCAAATAAAAAATCCGCAAACGCCTGCAATTCCCCGCTTAAGGGGCCCAAAGGGCGCACGGCTGACTTGGCTCGATCACGGACTTTGGCAGCCAAATCATAGGTTTTGGTCGCGCCGATCAGCGGCACGTACCCGTCGCCGTCTATGATATCATCCACCAGCTGAAATAAGAAACCCACTTCCTGTCCATACTGACGGAGGCGGCGGACTGCTCCGCTGGCCGCTCCAGCCCAAAGAGCCCCCGCCTCACAAGAAGCCGTGATAAGACAGCCCGTCTTAAGGGCATTGATGCGTGAGAGTTCGGCCAATTTGACCCGCTTCTTCTGATGCTTCAAATCAGCCGCCTGGCCTCCAACCATTCCAAAGGCCCCAGCCGCTCGGCTCACCACACTGATCACCTGACGCCTCCGGGGTTCTGAGACCTCTCGCGCCTCGGCCAACACCGTGAACGCGTGCGTCAGCAGTGCATCGCCCGCCAGGATCGCGGTCGCTTCATCAAATTGCTTATGGCAGGTCTTCCGCCCCCGTCTAAAGTCATCATCATCCATGGCCGGCAGATCATCATGGACCAGTGAATAGGCATGGATCATCTCGACCGCGGCCGCCAACGGCATAACCTTGGCCGCGCTCCCGCCGCAAAGCCGGGCGGATTCGAGCACGAGATACGGCCTCACGCGCTTACCGCCGGAAAAAATAGAGTACCGCATGGCTTCCGCCAAATGCGCCGGATAAAATTTGCCGCGGGGCAAAAGCCGTTCCAGCGCGCGGTCAACGGACCGGGCGCTCTGCTTCAACCGCCCGGGGATTTTGGCTGAGGAACTCAAATGGCTACTTCTTGTTCTTCTTGGGCTTAAGCTCTTCGTCGGCAGGAACCGCCGCGAGGTCACCCGAACTCGTGCGCAGCAGAACATCGATGCGCTTCTGCGCTTCGTCCAGCCGCTTCGAACAGCTCTGCGAAAGTTTCACGCCTTCCTCGTACAGCTTCAGCGATTCATCGAGGGTGAGATCACCGCTTTCCATCCGGCCGACGATATCTTCCAGCCGCTTGAGCTGATCTTCAAACTTCACTTCTTTACCCTGCGTCATGTTGATCTCCTTGTAAAAAAATCCTTTCGCCGTCAGCGACACGGATCCGAACCTGTTTCGCGCGGTCGAGCTGGCGCGTGGATTTTATAATGCTCCCTGCCGCTCCGTCAAACACGATGCTGTAGCCGCGCTCCAGGCATTTTTGCGGACTGAGCGCCTCGAGTTTGCCCAGGGCAAATCGCGCCTCCTTCTGCAGGTCGGCAACACGCCTCCGCGCGGCGACTCCGAGCCTCTCGGTCAGCGAATCCGTCTCCTGCGCCAAATCCTCGGTGATCGTCTGCGGCTTCAAAAAAAACCGGGACGCTTGCAATGATCGGAGCCGTTCACGGACAGACTCGACATCGCGCCGAAGTATCCCAGCCAAACGCGCGCCGGTGTCGCGCAGCGTTTCTTCCAGGTCTTCCAGCTGAGGCAGAAGAATCTCAGCCGCGGCTGAAGGCGTCGGCGCCCGCCGGTCCGCGACAAAATCTGCGATCGTGTAATCGACCTCGTGTCCGACAGCCGACACCACAGGAATCACCGAACCCGCGATGGCCCTGGCCACTGCCTCGTCGTTAAAAGCCCAGAGGTCTTCAAGACTCCCGCCGCCGCGCGCCACCACCAGAACATCCGCTTCGCCAAATTCGTTCATGTCCGCGATCGCGCGGACGATCTCTCCCGGAGCCTGCGGACCCTGCACCTGAACCGGCGCCAGTAAGATGCGGACCTTGGAGAACCGCCGCTCCCACACATGCATCATGTCCCGGATGACCGCGCCCGTGGGCGAAGTGATCACGCCGATGGTCAGGGGCAAAAACGGCAGCGGCCGCTTCCTCCCCTCATCAAACAGCCCCTCCTTGAGGAGCTTGGCTTTCAATTGTTCAAACGCCAGCTGCAGCGCGCCCAAACCCTTGGGCTCCATCGCGTCCACGACCAGCTGATACGTTCCGCGGGGAACATAAATACTCACGCGGCCATGCAGCAGGACTTTGACGCCCGGCTCCGGCTTGAACCGCAGCTTCATGTTCTCGCGCTTGAACATCACGCAAGAAAGATTGCCGTCGGCGTCTTTCAAACTAAAGTACATGTGCCCCGAGGAGTGGTGCGTGTAGTCCGAGATTTCGCCTTCGACCCACACCGAACTAAACAGATCTTCGAGCGTAAAACGCACCAACCGCGTGAGCTGCGAAACGGTGTAGACTTTGCGGCCGCCCGCTTCCGTTCCTTCAGAGACTCCTTCGATCTGAATCTCTTCGTTCACTTACCGTTCCCTCGCCGCCCGCGCAAATTCGATCGCCCGTGTTTCGCGCACCACCGTCACGCGGATCTGACCCGGAAAATTCCCCTGATCCCTCACGGCCTTGGTGATCTCGCGGGCCAATGCCGGCATCGCCGCGTCGGCGACCTCATTCGGATTCACCAGCACACGCAGCTCGCGGCCGGCCTGGATCGCGAAGACACTTTCGACGCCGGGAATGGAGCGGGCGATTTTTTCCAACTTTTCCATGCGGTGCAAATGCTGTTCGATGGTCTCGCGCCGAGCTCCCGGCCGTGATGCCGAAATAGAGTCTGCCGCTTGCAGCAAAATCGGCCAGACGGATTTGGGCGAAATATCTTCATGATGAGCTTCGATCGCGTGGATCACGTCTTCGGGCTCACCGTACTTGCGGGCGAGCTCGCCGCCGATCAGCGCGTGCGGTCCTTCCACGTCATGCGACACGGTCTTGCCGATATCATGCAACAGTCCCGCGCGCCGGGCGGTGAGCGCGTCCAGCCCCAGCTGACCCGCAAAAACATTCATGATGTCCGCGACTTCCTTCGCGTGGGACAGGGAGTTCTGTCCATAGCTCGTGCGGTACTTGAGCTTTCCGACCATCATCACCAGATCCGGGTGCATGTCGCTCACGCCAATCTCAAGCGCGGCCGCGGCGCCTTCGGCTTGAATGGTCTTATCAAGTTCCTGACGGGTTTTGCCGACCGTCTCTTCTATACTTGAGGGGTGAATGCGCCCATCTTCAATAAGGCGCTCCAAAGCGAGCCTGGCCACCTCACGGCGCACGGGATCAAAGGAAGAAAGCACCACCGCGCCGGGCGTCTCGTCGATCACGACATCAACGCCGGTCGCCTGTTCAAAGGTTCTAATATTGCGGCCTTCTTTGCCGATGATGCGCCCCTTCATCTCCTCGCCCGGCAGATGCACCACGCTGACCGTCTGCTCGATCGACAGTTCCGCCGCGCAGCGCTGAATCGCCTGCGCGACGATATTCTTGGCCTTCTTGTCGGCCATTTCGCGCGCTTCTTCTTCAACGGTCTTGATCATGCGGCTGGCTTCAACGCGCACTTCTGTTTCCATGCGGCGCAGGAGCTGCCGCTTGGCATCCTCGCTCCCAAGGCCGGAGAGATCCTGCAGCCGCGCCTGTTCTTCCTGAATCATCTGCTCAAGCTCGTTTTTGCGCTTTTCCATTTGCGCTTCCAGGGTCTTCGCGCGCTCTTGAGTCTTTTCGGCCTCCCGCTCTTTCGCTCTGGCCTCGTCCATTTCCTTCTGCGCGGCACGCTCGCGTTCGCCTGACCGCACAATGGCCTCTTCCATCTCACGCCGGCGTGTTTCCTGCGTCTCGTCAAACTCGTGCTTGAGCCTCAGGAGATAGCGCTCGCCTTCCTTTTGAAGCTCGGCCCTGCGGCGGTCCGCGTCACGCTCGGACGCGGTGCGGATCTCCTCGGCGCGCGTCTCCGCCGCCCGGATTTTTTGCTCGCCGATATGCAGTCGGACCCAATATCCGAGCGCCGCGAACACGCTGCCGAACACGAGGCTCAGGAGAACAAAAGAAACCAGGCTTGCGGTGCTCATTTTTTAAGATACTCCATTCATGGGACCCCCTTCCAAACTGCCGGAGATCCCGATTTAATTAACAGGCTGCCAACCCCTCTTCCCGCAGTCTGCTCAAAAAGCCGCAGATGCAAGACGCGAAGGTGCGCCGCGTGGTACTGCCACGTTAGCGCCTGAGCAACGCAGCAGATGCGGCTTTTTCAGCAGACTGCTACGCGGAAAGAACTCGTGTCACTTTTTGATCATGCGCTTCGCGGGGCACTCGGTCCACGCACTGAAAAGCAAATGCCAAGGCAATCCGCGATGCCCGCGGATTCAACGCGGCTATAAACCGGTCGTAATATCCTTTGCCGCGGCCGAGCCTAAAGCCCTCGTGGTCAAATGCCAGGCCCGGCACAATCACGCAGTCCACCTCAGCCGGCCGCACCAAATTCGTTACGGCCGGATCCGGCTCCAGGATGCCGAACGAGCCCGCCGCAAAGGATCCGTCCCAACGCTTTAGCTCACGCGCCTCGATCACGCCCGCCCCCGGCACAACCCGCGGTACGCAAACACGGCGGCCTGTTTCCAGGCAACGGTGGATCATTGTCCGCGTATCCGGCTCTTCCGGCATCGAGACATAACAAAAAATCGTCTTCGCCTCCAAAAAATCCGCGTCCTTCCACAAGAGCTCCCGCATCCTCGCCGATGCCGCTTCCCGGTCCATCGAAGTCATCTCCGCCAGCTGCCGCGTCATCTGAGCGCGAAGGGCTGCTTTTTTCTCTATCAAGGTGGTCTTCATAAGTTCACGCGGATCCGGCGCGGACCGCGCCTTAAATATTAAAGTGAATGGGCAGCGATCCGGCGGCGGCTGGCTCGGCGCGGGCAGCCAGAATGATTTCTTCGAGCGACACGCGGTCCAGCGCCGCCTCAAAAGCATCTGATAATTTTCGCCAAAATAACTCGGCCGCGGCCTGCGGAACCAACCGCGACCGCTTGAGCGCGGCCGCCTTAGTCTCGGGCGCCTGCCGGATCAACGTATCCTCGCCCAGGGCTTTGAGCAGCGACCCGACCTTGATTTCGGAGGGCTTTGACGTGAGCACATACCCTCCGCGCGGGCCTCGGACACTTTTGACCCAACCTTCGCGTTTGATCCGAGAGAGGATCTGCTCAAGATACGCGGCGGATATTTTTTCTTCGCTGGAGATCTGCGAGACGGACACGGCGCCTTCACCGTAGCGTTCGGCCAGATACAGCATGGCTTTAAGCCCGTAAGTCGCGCGCGTGCTAAATTTCATCGGGGGTCATTTTCATGCTAAGAGCATCTCCTGCAAAGACCGAAGAGCTTATGGGAATGACTGATGATTATAAAGCCCTGCTTGCGGGCTTCCGCTTCTTGTATCTTTTCGATCTCAGCGTTTTCGAACTCTAAGATCGTTTTGCATTTTACGCAGACCAGATGATCGTGATGCTGCTTGCCGAGCATCGGCTCATACGACATATGCCCGTCGCCAAAGTCCTGTTCTTCCAAAATTTTTGATTGCGTCAAAAGGGACAAGGTTCGGTACAACGTCGCCTTAGAAATCGTCCGATCGCGCTTTTTGACCAGCGCGAGCAATTCCTCCGCTCCAAAGTGGCGCTTGGCCCCGAAGGCTTCCAGCAGTATGGTCCGCCGCTGTGAGGTGTATTTAAGGTCGTTCTCTGATAGGAAAGTTTCGAATTTTTTTTCGGCGGCCGTGAGATATTGGCTCATCGTGCTCTACCGGCTGGAGCGGATTTTAATGATGTAGAGCTCATCTTTAATGCTCTTAAGCTCCGCGAGAATGGTCTGCTGACCCTGGATAAGTTTTGCGATTTCTTTTTTAAGCGATGAGAGGTCCGTTTCTTGGGAGAAGGCGTTGGTCGTCAGGCCCGCAGCCGCAATGAACAGACCCGCGAGCAAAACCCATGCCGCGCGCTTCAAGCGATCCCCCCGGATCCCGGAGTCTGTTTAGAAACGGAAAGATTCCGGATCAGTCCGCGGACCAGCAGCAAAAGGGTCTTCACGAAAAAAAATGTAAAAAGCGCCAGCGCGATGCCGTACGGCCAGGAGGGCAGCGGGATCAGGTTGGCCGCGAAATACCGCTCCACCGCTCCCGGAATCCATATCGCCGAGGCAGCCGCGGCCGCCGCTTCGAATGCCGCCGCTCTCATTTAGATCACCGTCCGCCCGTCAGCGGGTTCCACCTTCACGCCGCGGGATTCCAAAAATTTAATCCCCGCGGCAAGGTCGGCTTGAGCGCCCTCGAGCTCGAGCGTCATTTCGCCGACGGTCTCAGTGACACGTGCGCGTCGGATATTGGGCATGATATTAAACTGCTTGGCCATCGTAAATACGACCGGCTCTTGCACTTTGTCGGAAGGAAACGTCAGTGTCACACGTTGCGTTGCCATGTTCATTCCTCCGTTAAAGTTACCGGGCTCCGCCCGCGATTGCGGGAATAATAGACACTTCGTCGCCGTCCTTGAGCGCCGTCTCGGCGCCGCTCAGGAAGCGGATATCTTCTTCATTCACATAAACGTTCACAAAGCGCCGCAGCTTGCCGTCCGCGTCGCAAAGTCTGTCCTTGATCCCCGGAAACTTCGATTCCAGGTCCTTCAAGATGTCGTTGACGTTCGCGCCGTCGGCGGCGACCTCCGCCTGATTGGCGGTTAATTTTTGAAGCGGGGTCGGGATACGGACTTTGACTGCCATGATTACCTCTGAGCGTTTGCTTTGGGTTGATGTTTTTCGTAAGCTTCGACGAACGAATCAAAATTAGGTTTCACCAGCCAGGGCTTTTCGAGATGGTCCGTGATCGCTTCCTGGGTCTTGAGCCCGTTTCCGGTGATACAGATCACGATCGGTTCATTTTTCGGGATCACGCCGTTTTCGATCAGCTTCTTGGCGCAGGCCAGCGTAACGCCGCCCGCCGTCTCGGTGAAGATACCTTCCGTGCTGGCAAGCAGCTTGATCGCGTCGACGATCTCCTGATCCGTCGCGTGCTCAGCCGCGCCGCCCGAGGACTTCACCGCGTCAAAGGCGTACACACCGTCGGCGGGATTGCCGATCGCAAGCGACTTGGCGATGGTGTTGGGCTTCACGGGCTTGATGATATCAACATTGCTCTTGATCGCCGTCGCGATCGGACCGCAGCCTTCGGCTTGCGCGCAATAGATCCTGGAATCCACCTTGTCGATAATGCCGAGCTTGGCCAATTCGTGGAAAGCCTTCCAAATCTTCGTGAGCAGCGAGCCTGACGCGGCCGGGACGACAACATGCTTCGGCGTCTTCCACCCGAGCTGCTCGACGATCTCATAGCCCATGGTCTTCGAACCTTCGGCATAGTAAGGCCGGATGTTGATATTCACGAAGGCCCACTTGTATTTGTTGGCCACTTCGGAGCAAAGGCGGTTCACTTCGTCGTAATTGCCCTCGACGGCGACAAGATTAGGGTTGAACGCGAGCGCGCCAACCACTTTGCCGATCTCGAGATTTGAGGGAATAAAAATATAGCGCTTAAGACCCGCGAACGCCGCGTTGGCCGCGACCGATCCGGCGAGATTGCCGGTGGACGCGCAGGCCACGGTGTCAAAGCCCAGTTCTTTGGCGCGCGTGAGAGCTACTGAAACGACACGGTCCTTAAAGGAGAGGGTTGGATGACAAACGGAGTCGTCCTTGATGTACAACTCGCTGACGCCCAGCGCCTTGGCCAGGTTCGAGCAGCGAAACAGCGGTGTGAAGCCCGCATGAAAACCCACGGTCGGCTCGCCGTCGATGGGCAGCAGCTCCCGATACCGCCACAGCGATTCGGGGCGGCTTTGGATTTTTTCGCGCGAAATATCCTTCTTGATGCGGTCGTAGTCGTAATCGACTTCGAGCGATCCAAAGCAATATTCGCAGACATAAATCGCCTCAGCCGGATACAGCCGATGACACTCGCGACACTTAAGACCTTTGATATAACTCATGATTTGCCCCAACTATAACAGACGTGTAAAAGGGTGTCAGCCCTCAAAGTATTGAACCATGCTCAAATAACGCTCCCCCGAATCCGGGAACAGGACGGCGACCGTTTTGCCGGGCCCCAGGATTTGCGCGACTTTGAGCGCGCCCCAGCAGGCCGCTCCGCAGGAGATCCCCGCGAAGATACCTTCCTGCTTGCACAGCTGTGACGCTGTCTGATAAGCGTCCTCATCGCTGCACCTAAAAATTTCATCCACCACCGACTGATTGAGCGTTTGCGGCACAAAGCCCGCGCCGATGCCCTGTATCATATGAGCTCCCGGCTTGCCGCCGGACAAAACCGCAGATGTCGCGGGCTCGACGCCATAGACCTTCACCGCCGGATTGTGCTTCTTCAGCACTTCTCCGATGCCGCTGATGGTCCCGCCGGTACCGATGCCGGCCACGAACGCGTCGATGCGGCCGTCCAGGTCAGCCAAAATTTCTTTGCCGGTCGTCTTCCGATGCGCGGCCGGGTTATCCGGATTGGTGAATTGGCTCGGCATGAAGGCGCCTTTCCCTTCCCGCACCAGCTGTCTGGCTTTTTCCACCGCGCCGGCCATGCCGGCATCCACGGGGGTGAGCACCACTTCCGCGCCAAAAGACTTAAGGATCTGCAAACGTTCGAAGCTCATGTTATCCGGCATCACCAACGTCACGTGATACCCGCGCGCCGCGCCGACCATCGCCAACCCGATCCCGGTGTTGCCGCTCGTGGCTTCCACGATGCGCGACCCCGCCTGCACCAGCCCGTTCTTCTCCGCCTGATCGATCATGTTGAGCGCGATGCGGTCCTTGACGCTGCCGCCGGGGTTGAAGACTTCCAACTTCGCAAAAATATCCGCCGACCCCTTTTGCACAATTCGGTTCAGCTTCACCATCGGCGTGTTGCCGATAAGCTCGGTGATGGACTGCGCGGGCCGCGTCATAGGATCACGATCTCTTCCGCGGTCACGGCATCCCCTTGAATCCTAAAGGACTTGAGGTCCGGATGATTCATATCGGCCAGCGACACGATGAGATAACTCACGTCCGGATAAAACGCCATCTGCCGGTCCGTCTGCGATGGCTCGGCCGCCGAAGCAACATGCGAGTGAAAAATTCCCAACAACTCCAATCCGTCACCCGAGATCCGCTTAAAGGCCTTAAGCTGCTGTTTAGGATCCATGGTGTAGGTCACCGTGGAATGGTCCATGTTCTCGATCGGCAGATAATATTTGGCTTCGCCGTCCTTGCCGGCCAAAAAACCGCAGGCCTCCTGCGGATACACGCCCTTGGCATGATCCACCATCTCGGCATGAATGGCCTTGGCGATCTTCAGCACGACGGCCTACCTCGCCCCCGGGCGGTTGTGCAGGCCGCATTCTTTGTGCTCGGGATTCTCCCACCACCAGCGGCCGGCGCGCTCATCCTCGCCTTCCTTAACCGCGCGCGTGCAGGGATCACAGCCAACGGAACGGTAGCCTTGATCAAAAAGAACGCTATACGGCACCTTGTTCTTGCGGATGTAGTCCCAGACCCTGGCTTCGTCCCAGTCGGCGAGCGGATTCACCTTGAGGATATTCCCGTGGGCCTCATCAATCTCAATTTTCTTGATCTCCGCCCGCGTCACTGACTGCGCGCGGCGCTGTCCCGTGATCCAGGCGTCGAGTCCGCCCAGCGCGCGCTTGAGCGGCTCCACTTTGCGGATGCGGCAGCATTCTTGCCGGTTCTCGACCGATTCTTTGAATGAAAAAAATCCTTTGGCCCGCGTCAGCTTCTCAACGGCGACAGGGTCCGGAAAAAATACTTCGATCACGCAGTTGTACTTAAACTTCACCGCGTCCATGACCGCGTAAGTTGCCTCCGGCAGCCGTCCCGTATCCAGCGTGACGATCCTCGCCTTGGGGTCAAATTTGAGCGCCATGTCGATCAACACCATGTCCTCCGGGCCAAACGAGGAGGAGATGGCGATTCGGCTTCCGTATTTTTCGAGCATCCAGGCGATGACCGACTCCGGGCCGTGCAATTCAAACTCAGAGTTCAGTTTTTCCGCTTCCGCTTTGGCTCTAAGCATGGAGGATGATCCCCCCGCCCGAAACAAGATTCCGGTCCACCAGCACGAAGCGGCCGGTTTCCTGAATCTCGTGGAACGGATCATAAACAATGTCTTTTTTGAACTCGAGCTCAAGTTCGGCGACCTCGTTCTTGGCAACTTCATGATGGTCTTTGGAGACTTCATCCAGCGTCGAAGAATTGATCACGCGGACAACGTTCTTCACCTTGCACTCCAATTCCTGAGTCGTGAGTTTGATGACGTAGGACTTGCCCTTGGCCAAATGCTCTTCACCCATCCAAAAGATATTGGCGCGGAAGTGTTTGCCGACCAGCGGCTTGGCCGACGCGTGCACGGCGATCTCGCCGCGCTCGACAAAGAGCTGATCTTCAACGGTGATTCCGATGGATTCGCCCGCTTCGGCTTCCGGCGGTTCCGGCGCGTTCCAGCGCTCGATCGCGCTGACCACCGCCGTTTTCTTCGACGGCAAAAAGAGGATCTCATCACCCTTCTTCAGTCGGCCGGACTCGATGCGACCGGAGAAGTAGCGTTTTTCGGAATCAAACCGATACACGTCCTGCAGCGGGAATCTCAGCGCGCGCGTCGAGGCCGTGCGGTGCGAATCCACCGAATCCAGGATCTCGACGAGCGTCGACCCTTTGTACCAGGGCATCTGCGACGTGCGCATCACGACATTGTCGCCCACGTACGCGGACACCGGGATGAAGGCCTTCGGCGTGACCTTGAGCGTCTTCAGATAATTCGTGTAGTCCGTGACGAGTTTGTTGAACGTCTCTTCACTGTAGCCCACGAGGTCCATCTTATTCACGATCACAATGATGTTCTTGATTCCGAGAAGTGACAAGATCGTCGCGTGACGCTTGGACTGTTCGCGCAGCCCCTCTTTGGCGTCGATGAGCAGGAGCGCCGCGTCGGCGCTGGACGCGCCCGAAATCATGTTCTTGAGGAATTCTTTGTGGCCTGGCGCGTCGATGACGCGGTAGGTGCGCTTCTTTGTTTTAAAAAGCACCTGAGACACGTCGATCGTGATGCCCTGATCCTGCTCTTCCTCGAGCGCGTCGAGTAAGAAGGCATATTCAAACTTCACGCCCTTATCGACGCAGATCTGCTTCACGTATTCCAGTTTTTGCGGCAGGATGGAGTCGGTCTCGTGCAGCAGGCGGCCCACGAGCGTGGACTTGCCGTGATCGACATGTCCGACAAAAACGATGCGCAGTTCGCCGGATTGATTGTTTTGTGGGTTGCCGTTCACGTCAGACATTACATGTATCCTTTCGCGCGAAGCTTCTGCATCGCGTATCGCTGAGAGTGGTCCTGATCGCGGCCGACGCGCTCAGATATTTTGGTGTTCTTCAATTCTTCAATGACTTTGTCCACGGTGTCAGCGTCCGAATCCACGGGCTTCGTGATCGGCCGGCACCCGAGCGTGCGGTAGCGCTTGCCGTTCTTGGCAAAGTAGAGATCGACGAGCGGAATGTTCTCGCGTTTCACGTAATTCCACACGTCCACCTCGGTCCACTCGAGCAGCGGATGAATGCGCACATGCGTGCCGGGATCGTAGTCCGACTGAAACTGATTCCACAGCTCCGGCGGCTGGTCCTTGTAATTCCACTCAAAGTCGATGTTGCGCGGAGAAAAATATTTTTCCTTCGCGCGCGTGCCGTCTTCGTCGCGGCGGATGCCGACGAACAGGCCGTCCCATTTTTCTTTTTCGATCATCTGCTGAAGAGCGACGGTTTTCATCTCATGGCAGACGGTGACCGGGTCATTGTTGTCATAGTTGACCCCGCGCGCCTTGGCGGCTTCATTGACGCCGACGATGAGCTTCAGGCCCCATTCTTTGGCGTAGTGCTCACGGTAAGCGTACATTTCCGGAAACTTAAAGGTCGTGTCGATGTGAACAACCGGAAAAGGCACGCGGCCGAAGAAAGCCTTGCGCGCCAGCCAGACGTTGACGCAGGAGTCCTTGCCCATGGACCACAGCATGGCCGGCTTCTTGAACTTTTTATAGGCCTCACGGATGATAAAAATGGATTGATTTTCGAGCGCGCTCAGGTGGTCCACAGTGAAAAACTCCTTTATCCGATAACTTTACTAGGGATTAATTAGTATAAATTTTATTGAATCCAAGTTAAAATGTCAAGATTCTGCCTTGTGCATAAAAAACCCGGCGCGATTACGTCGCGCCGGGTTTTTTTAGATGCTTTTGGACTGATGTCTAGTGCGAGTGCCCTTCGTGTCCGGCGTGGTCATGCGCGTGCGAGGCCTCTTCGGCCGCGGCGGCTTCCGGATTGCAGCAGGGCTTCTGACACCCCACAGGGCATGCTTTTTTATCCGACGCGGCTTTGGCCGCTCCGTCCACAGGGCACGAACCGCATCCGGCAAACGCCAGACCCGCGGGCAGCAACAAAAACACCGCCAATACTGTCAAAATCTTTTTCATAAATCTCCCTTTTTAATCGTTAAACTACCCGGTGTATTATAGACCATTTCGCCTCAAATGGCGCCCCACAGGCGGACGCTAAGCTGATTTGCGGGGGTCAGATTTGGATTTGAGCCTGTCCAAGTAGGCCTTAAAATTTTTTTCACACCCTTGCTCAGTGGGCTCGTAGTACCGCCTGGTCTCGGTCAGGTACTTCTGGGCAACGTGATGATCCGGGTGGTCGTGCGCGTACTCGTAGCCGACACCCCGGCCCAGGGTCACGGCCCCTTTGTAGTGGGAATCTCTCAGGTGGGCCGGCACTTCAAGGGACCGGCCTTCCTCGACATCCTTCATGGCTTTATCAATGGCGAGGTAGGAGGCGTTGGACTTAGGGGCGCAAGCGATGTAAGTGGTCGCTTGGGCCAACGGGATGCGGGCTTCGGGCATGCCGATGAATTCCGAGGCCTGTAAGGCGGCGTTTGCGATAACGAGCGCCTGAGGATCAGCATTGCCGACGTCTTCGGAGGCGCAAATCACCAGCCGCCGGGCCACAAAGCGAGGATCTTCACCCGCGTACAGCATCTTGGCCAGGTAGTAGATGGCCGCGTCAGGATCAGACCCCCGCATCGACTTTATGAACGCGGAGGCATGATCATAATGCTCGTCGCCGTCCTGATCATAGCGAACGGCTTTTTTCTGTACTGATTCCTGAGCCACTTCGAGAGTAAAGTTCACCGTGCCGTCCGCTCCCGCTGGCGTCGAAAGCACTCCGACTTCCAGTGCGTTGAGCGCCCGTCGCGCGTCCCCTTCCGATACTGATGCCAAAAATTTGAGCGCCTCCCCATCCATCCGGACCGGCGTTTTGCTAAGTCCCCGCTCAGGCTCGCTGAGCGCTCGCGTGATCACATCCATCACATCCGCTTCGTCGAGGGCTTTGAGCTCAAACACAAGTGACCGCGAAAGAAGCGGCGCATTGATCGAAAAGAAGGGGTTCTGCGTTGTCGCTCCCACGAGCAGCGGATTGCCCCGCTCGACATCCGGCATCAGGACGTCTTGCTGCGAACGGCTAAAGCGGTGGATCTCATCGACGAAGAGAATCGTGCGCTTGTTGTAAGCCTTGAGGTTGACCTTGGCTTTGTCGAGGATTTTACGCAGCTCGGCGACACTGGACGCGACGGCGTTCACGGATTCAAAGAAACATTTGGTCTCACGCGAGATGATGAGCGCCAGCGTCGTCTTGCCGCAGCCGGGAGGGCCGTAGAGAATGATGGAAGAAAGCTTGTCCGTTTCGATAACGCGTCTGAGCAGCGTTCCCTCTTTAAGGATATGCCGCTGCCCGCAAAACTCCGCCAACGACCGCGGCCGCATCCTACTGGCCAAAGGCTCATGCTTCGCGCTATCAGAAGTATTATTAGTCTGAAAAAGGTCCATAGCCAACTTTCATTTGGGGTTGATATAGACCCGGGAATAATCAGACGCCGCCTTATCGACGGACAAATTGGTCCCACAGCGCCGTGTGTCGTGTCCTGGCTGAATCCCTGTTTTTACAGGGCGGGTGCCTACTACCGACATTTCTTATCCGACAGATCGCCGGATCTATCCACGCCGGGGTTCGACACCCACATGAGTTATATCGGATTCGCGCGTATGGACACAACGAAGCTCGAACGCCGCAGGAAACTCTTGCGAATATTATACACCCGCCTCAAGCGGCGGCATCAAATCAATGGGGAAAAATGGGCGGGGGGCCGGGATCTACTGACGCAGTTCGATCGAATGGGACGTTTTAAGCGCTTCCATGACGCGCGTTTGAATCGTCAAGATTTCTTCGTCCGTAAAAGTTCCATCAGATTTTTGGTACTGCAGCGTAAAGGCCAGGCTGCGTTTATCCTTGGGGATATTCTTGCCTTGATAGAGATCAAATAGCTCGACGCGCTTAAGACTCTCGCCCGCGGCGTCCAGCAACGTCTTTTCGATCTGAGAGACGGTGACTTCGGTCGGCACCAAGAGAGCGATATCGCGCTGCACGGAAGGAAATTTGGGCAGCTCCACAAAGCGCGGCTCAATCCGGCGCAGCTTGAGAAGATCCTCTAGCACAACCTCAGCGGCAAAGACGGGCTGCTGAATATCCCATTCTTTAAGAACCTCATCGGAGACTTTGCCGATATGGGCCATGCGGAATCCGGTCGCCGCTTCGATGGCCAACGACTCGCTGAACATCCCCGGCCACACGGCAAACTCTTTCCAGTCGGGCATTTTTCTGCCGACGGCCTTAAAAATATTTTGGACCAACCCCTTCACGTAATAAAGATCAGCTTCCTGACGGGAGGACCACGACTTAAGCCATTGTCCGGTCACGGCGATCGTGAGCGCTTCTTCTTCTTTGGCTTGGTAGAAACGCTTGGACACTTCAAAGAACGCCACGTCCTTTTCTTTGCGGTTCAGGTTGTGGCGGATCGCGCCCAATAGTCCGACGAGCGCCGTGGGTCTTAGAATTTCTTGTTCCTGACTTAACGGATTGCTGATCTTCAGCACGGCCTTGTCTTTAGGAAAATGCGTTTTGGCAAGGTCCGCGGCCGAGACCATGCTAAAGGTCACGGTCTCCCACAAACCCTGCGACACCAAGTGCCGCTTGAGGTCGCGGATTTCGTGATAAGGAGATTCGCGCCTGTCCGATGACGGATAACGCGTGGCAGGCAGCGTGGTCGGAATTTTTTCGAATCCGTCCACGCGCACGATCTCCTCGATGAGATCGCATTCCTGGCGGATGTCGGTGCGGCGGGATGTGTAAGCCACCTTAATGTACTCGCTCGAAACTTTCCGAACTTTAAGCCCGAGGCTCTTGAGAATTTTGGCGGCGGCCGACATGGGATAGTCGCGCCCCATCACGCGGTCCAGCGTCTTCTTGAACACCTTCACCGATGGGTAAATCTTGGGCTCAAGCGTTCCGACCTTGACGAGGGGCGACGCGGTGAATGCCTTGGCGTGCTGCAGGATCAGCGAAGCAGCCCGGTCCGACGCCCACGATACCCATCCGGGTTCGATCGCGCGCTCAAAGCGGTAACCGGAGTCAGTGGAGATCTTCAAAAATCTCGCGGCGCGGCGCACCAGCACCGGATCAAAGCGCGCGGATTCCAACACCACACGCTGAGTCTGCGGCGTCACTTCGGTTGCCTTGCCGCCCATGACACCGGCGATGGCGATGGGCTTCTTGGCGTCCGCGATGACCACGATGCGTTCGTCCAGCGCGTATTCAACGTTGTTGAGACAAAGAATTTTTTCTCCGCGGCGGGCGCGGCGGACGATGATTTGCCCGCCTTCGATTTTGTCGAAGTCAAACGCGTGCAGCGGCTGGCCCGTTTCGAACATCACGTAGTTGGTGATGTCGACGATATTGTTGATGCCCTTCTGCCCCATCCATTCCAGCGGCTTGAGAATGCTCGCCGGAGACGGCGCGATGCGGATGCCGTCCAAGATGCGGTAGGTGTACGCGGCGCAGGCCTTGGTGTCCTGGATCTTCGCCTCAAGCGCAAGACGTGAAGCGGCGCGATAAGGAATGCGCGGGATCCGGGGCTTGCGGACTTTTTTTTGAGTCAGCGCGGCCAGTTCCGATGCCAACCCCAGCATAGAGAGGCAGTCGGGACGATTGGTCGTAATCTCCGCGTTCAACACTTCGGAACCTTCGAGTTTTTCGTGTCCCTCGATCATCGTCCCGGTCATTGTAAAAAGTTCCGCCAAACGGTCCGCCTTGAGCGCGACATCGACGTAATCTCTCAGCCACTTGATGGGAAGTTTCATGCGGAGAACTGCCTTAGGAATCTCATGTCGTTTTCATAAAAAAGCCTGATGTCATTGACGCCCCAGCGCCGCATCGCGATGCGTTCGACGCCGAATCCAAAGGCGAACCCGGAATATTTTTCTGGATTCACTTTGACGGCGCGTAAAACGTTGGGATGCACCATGCCGGCGCCGAGGATCTCAAGCCAGCCCTTATGACCGCAGGAACGGCAGCCGCTTCCTTTGCAGAGTCCGCAAGAGACATCCACTTCTGCCGACGGCTCCGTGAACGGAAAAAAATGTGGGCGGAAACGGAGTTTGATATCGTTCCCAAAAAATTGTTTGGCGAAGGCGAGCAGAACACCTTTGAGATCCGCGAAGCTCACCTTTTCATCGACGCAAAGTCCTTCGATCTGATGGAACATAAAGGAGTGTGTCGCGTCCGTCGCGTCCGGTCGGTACACGCGGCCGGGGGCGAGCACTTTGACCGGCGGCCGTTCATTTTCCATGATGCGCGTCTGCACCGTGGAGGTTTGGCTGCGGAGCAGCTTGCCGTTCTCCAGATAAAAAGTTGCGAGATCGTCACGGGAGGAATGGTCGGCCGGAATATTGAGCGCTTCAAAGTTGTAATAATCGGTTTCCATTTCGGGCCCGGTCACGATCTGAAACCCAAGCCGGTAAAAAATATCGCAGATCTCATCGACAACTTGGGTGATGGGGTGCAATCCGCCGATGAGCGGCGCGGTCCCGGGAAGGGTGAGGTCGGTTTTGGACTTTGCAGCGGCTGAATTCGCCCCCCCGCTGCCGGCAACTGCCGCCGTGCGCTGATCCAACAATGCGGCAATTTCGTTCTTGGCGCGGTTGGCTTCTTTCCCCGCTTCGGGTTTTTCAGAAGGGTCGATCTGACCAAAAAGACCGGTAAGCTCAGCAAGCGACCCTTTGCGGCCCAAGAACTGGACGCGCAGCGCTTCAACCGCTTCGGCCGTCTCAGCCGCCGGAATCTTCTCCTGCGCCTCCGCGATCACTTGTCTAATCTTATCCGCCAGGGTCATTTTAAATCTCTTCTCCGGGAGAACTGATTTGGGCCTAAGACAGGAACACCTGTCTTCGTAGGACTTTTTGCGGCGCGAGGCGTCCCCGCCGAGCGTCGCAAAGGAGCGAGCGCGCTAACCTTAGGCGCGCGAGCGGCTCCGTCCGTAGAAGACAGGTGTTCCTGTCTAAGAGCCTGAAGTCTAGTTAGACTTCGCTACCTTCACTATTTCTTGAAAGGCTGCCGGGTCGATCTGGGCGATTTCCGAGAGCGACTTGCGGTCCAGCAGCACATTGGCGGTCAACAGACGGCCGATGAGCTGGCTGTACGTGATTCCGTTTTCTTCGGCGGCCGCTGTGATGCGGGAGATCCAAAGGGTGCGGAAGTTGCGCTTCTTAAGCCTGCGATGAACCGTGGAGTATTGCCAGGCGCGATGAACGGTCTCGCGCGCCATGCGGTAGAGCTTGCTCCGGCCGCCGACGGCACCCTTGGCTGCCTTCAGGTACTTCTTATGTCTTTTCTTGGTCGCCGTAACGTTTCTAACTCTAGCCATTTGGCAGTAACCTCCTGATTCTCTTGTCATCCACGGCAGAGATCGCTCCCTGACGACGCAGCTGACGCTTGCGCTTGCGGGTCTTCGATGCGTTCAGGTGGCCTTTGCCGGCCCGTCCGCGCTTCAAGCTGCCGGACTTTCTGAGCCGGATCCGCTTGGCAGTACCTTTTCGTGTTTTGAGCATAACTACTATGCGCTCCTTTTAGTGTTTGGGCTGAAGGATCATGATCAGCTGATTCCGGTCCTTCGCAGGAGCCGATTCAACCAATCCCAGGGGCGACACTTCTTCCGCCAATTTCATCAGCAGCTGTCTGCCGTTTTCGGTGTTCGCCTTTTCCCGTCCGCGGTAGACCATGGTCACTTTGACCTTGTCGCCGCGCTTCAAGAAATTTTCTATATGCTTCTTCTTAAAATCGTAATCATGCTCATCGATGTTCGGATGGAACTTAATCTCTTTGAGCTGAATCGTCTTCTGCTTCTTACGCGCTTCTTTATCTTTCTTCTCCTGCTCGTACTTGAACTTCGAAAAGTCCATGATACGGCAAACCGGAGGAGTCGCTGTCGGGGCGATTTCCACAAGGTCAAGTTCTGCCTTGGCCGCGTGGACCATGGCTTCCTGTGGAGTCATCACGCCGAGCTGGGCGCCATCGTCACCGATGAGGCGGATGCTTACGGCGCGAATATACTGGTTAATCCGAATGCGCTGTTTGGAGGCTGAGCTCGGAGGAGGCGTTCCCATGGGAGGCCTTCCGAACGGAGTCGCTTGCGGTGATCCCGGTGTCTGTGGACTTGGACTGCTGCTAAAGGGTAACCGGGCCACTACTGACTAACGCGTTGGATCTGCAAGTATCTGACGCCCTCCGTGAGTTTGCTAAAAAATCCCATCTGCATCTTTGCGGACCGCGTTTCCGCGGTTGCATGAAACTAGAAAGTGCAATCTTTCAGCTTAATTTCCGAACTAACCTTCGTAACAAAATCTTCGAGCGGCATCGCGATCTGCTCGCGTGAGCCGCGCCGGCGGACGGTGACCGTGCCGGCTTCTTCTTCCTTATCGCCAACGACCAGCGTGTAAGGGATTTTTTCCTCGTTGGCCTGCCGCACGCGCTTGCCGAGCGTATCGCCGGGGCTCAAGTAGCTGACGCGAAAGCCCGCTTCTTCCAGCCGCTTCTGCGTCGCTTTGGCAAACGGCTCGTGCTTTTCGGTCACGGGGACCATCGCTGCCTGAACGGGAGCGATCCATAAAGGAAACGCCCCGGCATAATGCTCCACCAAAGTGCCGAGAAAGCGTTCGACGCTTCCCAAAATGGCCCGGTGCAGCATCACAGGACGCTTTCTGTCTCCCTCCGTGGAGGCATACTCTAATTCGAACTTCTCCGGGAGGGCAAAATCGCACTGTATTGTACTACACTGCCAAGCCCTTCCCAAAGCATCTTTAATCCTAAGGTCAATCTTGGGGCCATAGAAGGCGCCGCCTTCAGGGGCGACTTCGTACTTAAGACCCTTCTTTTCGAGAGCTCCCCGCAGGGCTTCGGTGGCCTTGGCCCAAATTTCGTCGGTCCCGATCGACTCCTTGGGGCGGGTACTTAGCTCAATCTCATATTCCGTAAATCCAAACGCCCCAAGGATATAGAACACAAAGTCCATCACGCGGCCTATCTCGTCTTCGAGCTGATCGGGCAGGCAAAAGATGTGGGCGTCGTCCTGGGTGAAGTTCCGGACCCGAAGCAGGCCGTGCAGGGCCCCGGACTTTTCGTTGCGGCAGACATTGCCCAATTCGAAGAAACGAAGCGGAAAATTCCGGTAACTGCGGGTCTGAGTCTTATAAATCAGCATATGGCCCGGGCAATTCATCGGCTTGATGCCGTATTCCTTACCGTCCTCGGCCTCATGGATGAACATGTTCTCTTTGTAATAGTCGTAGTGGCCGGAGGTCTTCCAGACATCACTTTTGAGGATCTGAGGGCCGCCGACGAAGAAGTAGTCGCGCTTGAGATGCTCTTCCCGCACGAACTGCTCAACCAGATACCGGAGCATCGCGCCTTTGGGATGATAAAAAACGAGTCCCGGACCCGCTTCTTCCTGAATTGAATAAAGGTCCAGCTCGCGTCCCAGCTTGCGGTGGTCACGCTTCTTGGCCTCTTCGATCCGCTTCAGATGCTCATCTAAATCTTTTTGGGAGAAAAAAGCCGTTCCGTACACGCGCTGCATCATCGGGTTGGTCTCGATGCCGCGCCAGTAAGCGCCCGAGACGTTGAGAAGCTTCAGAGCTTTGATCTCGCCGGTTGAGTGTACATGGGGGTTCTTACAAAGGTCGGTGAAGTCTCCGTCGACGACCAGCGTCACTTTTTCGTCCGCCGGGAGGCGCTCGATGATGTCGAGCTTATACGGCTCATTCGCCCGCGTAAAGAAGTCCACCGCTTCCGGTCTGGGCACTTCCTTCTTTATATAAGGGTAGTTGGCCTTCACGATCTCGCGCATCTTCTCCTCGATCTTCACGAGGTCCTCATCGGTCAGCCGATGATCCAAATCAATATCATAGAAGAACCCCTGATCCACCGGAGGCCCCACCCCCAGCTTCGCCTGAGGCCAAAAAGCCTTCACCGCCTGCGCCAACACATGCGCACACGAGTGCCTCAGCTTATCCAGATCCGTATATTGTTCCGCGCCCTTCGCCATAAAAAATTTTTCCCAAGCGGTCATTAATCCACACGAGCGCTGCGAAGCAGCGTACGCCCCAAACACGACTCCCAATCAACCGTTTCTGCGACAAAAGGCGCCATATGCTAGGCGCGGCGGTGTGAAGCATACAATGCAGTATGCGAATACCGCCGCAACGACGCAGATGGCGCCTTTTCTCGCAGAAACTGGTGGGCAATACAGGATTCGAACCTGTGACCTTTTCCATGTCAAGGAAACGCTCTAACCAACTGAGCTAATTGCCCAAAAAAAAGAATCCGAACTCAACGAATACATGCCGAGAGCCGGACTTGAACCGGCATGGACCGAAGCCCGACAGATTTTAAGTCTGTTGTGTCTGCCAATTCCACCATCCCGGCAATCTGGAGGCGACGGCCGGAATTGAACCGGCGTAAACG
This sequence comes from Candidatus Omnitrophota bacterium, assembly GCA_018061225.1. GTDB lineage: Bacteria > Omnitrophota > Gorgyraeia > 2-02-FULL-51-18 > JAGOUK01 > JAGOUK01. The sequence goes on from JAGOUK010000001.1 coordinate 29,766, forward strand.
GTTTTGCAGACCGCTGCCTAACCACTTGGCTACGTCGCCGTAAAGGCAAAATCGGGCATCCTAAAGAGGGACAATGTAACAGATGGGCCGTTCAGGGTCAATTATACCGTGCCGTCCATCCGGGGCAGGTCCGTCCCGACGCTTTTTCCTGTTATAATTCCCAACAATGGTCAAACCCAACGAACATCCTATTTATTCGCTTCTCGCCAAACGCGTTGTTTTCCTCGATGGCGCCATGGGCACGATGATACAGCGTCATAAGCTGACCGAAGCCGACTATCGGGGCGAACGGTTCAAAGACTACGCGCAGGACCTTAAAGGCAATAACGACCTCCTATCCCTCACCCGACCGGATGTGATCCGTCTCATCCACCGCCAATATCTCGAAGCCGGCAGCGACATCATCGAGACCAACACCTTCAGCGCCAACGCCATCAGCATGGCTGACTATAAGATGGAAGGGCTGGTCTATGAGCTCAACGTCGCCTCGGCCAAACTGGCGCGCGAAGCCATAGATGAGGTCCGCAAGCAAGATCCGTCCCGCGTCTGCTTCGTGGCTGGCGCCATCGGGCCCACCAACCGCACCGCGTCCATGTCCCAGAACGTCAATGACCCCGGCAACCGTGCCGTGACCTTCACGCAGCTAGTCGAGATTTACACCGAACAGATTCGCGGCCTCGTTGACGGCGGGGCCGACCTTCTGATGGTCGAAACAATCTTCGACACCCTGAATGCCAAGGCCGCGCTTTATGCGATTGATCTTTATGCCGAGCAAACCGGCAAGAAACTGCCCATCATTATTTCGGGCACCATCACCGACGCGTCGGGGCGTACGCTCTCAGGTCAAACGGTCGAGGCCTTCTGGACTTCGCTCAAGCACGCCAAGCCTCTCGCGATCGGGCTCAATTGCGCGCTCGGAGCGGCCGAGATGCGTCCTTACATCGCGGAACTCTCGCGGCTGGCCGATTGCTACATCAGCTGTTATCCCAACGCGGGTCTTCCCAACGAATTTGCCGAATACGACCAGGCGCCTGATCAGATGGCGCCTTTGGTGAAGGACTTTGTTCAAAGCGGTTACATCAATATTCTCGGCGGCTGCTGCGGCACAACCCCCGACCACATCGCGGCAATGGTGAAAGCCGCGCGCGACATGGCGCCGCGTAAAGTCCCGGTGATCGCGCCGCGCTCGTCTTACAGCGGACTCGAAGTGCTCAATCTTGATCCGGGCGCCCGCTTCCTCAATGTCGGCGAACGCACCAACGTCACCGGCTCGCCCAAATTTGCCAAGCTCATCAAAGAAGAAAAATACGACGAGGCGCTCACCGTCGCGCGCCAGCAGGTCGAAGCCGGCGCCCAGATGATCGACATCAACATGGACGAAGCGATGCTCGATTCCAAAGCCGCGATGGTGAAATTCCTGAACCTTATCGCGTCCGAGCCCGACATCGCGCGCGTGCCCGTCATGATCGACTCCTCCAAGTGGGATGTCATCGAAGCGGGTCTCCAGTGCTGCCAAGGCAAATGCGTCGTGAACTCTATCAGTCTCAAGGAGGGTGAAGCGCCGTTCAAGGAACAAGCGCGCAAGCTCAAGCGCTACGGCGCGGCCGCGGTCGTGATGGCATTCGATGAGCAGGGCCAGGCCGATACGCTCGAGCGCCGCAAGACCATTTGCCAACGCGCGTACAAAATCCTCACCGAAGAGATTGGTCTGCCTGGCGAGGACATCATCTTCGATCCCAATATTTTCGCGATCGCGACCGGTATCGAGGAGCACAGCAATTACGCGGTCGACTTCATCGAAGCCTGCAAATACATCAAGGCCGAACTCCCACACGCCAAGATCTCCGGCGGTGTGAGCAATGTTTCGTTTTCATTCCGTGGTAATAATCCCGTGCGCGAGGCGATGCACTCGGTTTTTCTCTACTACGCGGTGAAGGCGGGGCTGGACATGGGCAACGTCAACGCGGGCATGATCGAAGTCTATGACGAGATCCCCAAGGACTTGCTCGCCAAAGTCGAGGACGTCGTGCTCAAC